>CAIKYN010000250.1 GCA_903831635.1 uncultured Spartobacteria bacterium | reverse complement strand
CTACGAGAAGCTCGGTGGCATGACCGGAACGGCCGAGACCGAGGCGAACGAATTTCACGACATCTACGGACTCGACGTCACCGTCATCCCGACGAACCGTCCCGTCGCCCGTCTCGACGAGAATGACCGCATCTATAAGACACGCCGCGAGAAGATGGCCGCCGCCATCGAGGAGATCAAGGCCTCCCATGGCCGTGGCCAGCCGATCCTTGTCGGTACCGCCAGCGTCGAGGCCTCCGAAGTCCTGAGCCGCATGCTCAAGCGCGAACACATTCCCCACACCGTGCTGAATGCCAAGTTCCACATGCAGGAGGCCGAGATCATCTCACGCGCCGGTATGCGAGGGGCCGTCACCATCTCGACGAACATGGCTGGCCGTGGTACCGACATTAAACTCGGCGAGGGCGTCTCCGAACTCGGAGGACTCTTCGTCCTCGGTACCGAGCGCCACGAGTCGCGCCGCATCGACCGCCAGCTGCGCGGCCGTTGCGCCCGTCAGGGAGATCCGGGCCGTTCCCGTTTCTACATCAGCTTTGAGGATGATCTTATGCGTAACTTCGGCGCCGCTGACCGCATGACCAAGATCATGGAGACTTTCGGAATGCAGGAGGGCGAGGAGCTCGAGCATCCCTGGCTCAACAAGAGCGTCGAGACCGCTCAGAAGCGCGTCGAGCAGCGGAACTACCTCATGCGCCGCCGGACCCTCGAGTTCGACGATGTCATGAACCAACAGCGCGAGGTCATCTACGGCTATCGCAACGAGGTCATGGATTCTGAGAATCCGCGCGTACTCATCCACGAAGTCATCAATGAAGTCGTGCCGAAGAAAGTCGCCGCCTTCCTCACGACCGAGAGCAGCGATTCCGAGCCTGATGTCGCAGGACTTCTCCAGTGGGTGAACTCCACCTTCCCCGTCGGCCTGACCAAGGAAAAGTGCGCCTTCGAGACCCGCGACATGGAGGAGAACGGCGAGTGGCTGGCGAAGACACTCGTCGAGGCCTATGACCGCAAGGCCGCGATCGAGGACGAAGCCGCCCGCTCCGGACTTGAGAAGTATGTCATCCTGAATGCCGTCGACCGCCTCTGGCAGGAGCACCTCTACGCCATGGACGGACTCCGCGAGGCCGTCTACCTCCGCGCCTACGGCCAGAAGGATCCGCTCACCGAGTACAAGACCGAGGCCTACGCCATGTTCGTGGAGCTCATGGAGAGCATCAAGAACGAGGTCTTGAACAACCTCTTCCGCAGCACGACCAATCTCCAGGCTTTCGAGCAACTCCTCGCTTCCCTCCCGCGTCATCTCATGCAGAAAGATCTGCTCGGTTCCGAGGGACACCTCGGGGCAAATGAGGGAACGGCTGACACCACCCAGGCACCTGTACCGTCCGCTGCCCAGTCGGCTTTTGAGCAGGCCATGCAGAAGGCACCTGTCAGAAAATCCCCGGTGACTGCTGGCCGCAACGACCCCTGCCCGTGTGGGTCGGGCAAGAAGTTCAAGTCTTGCTGCGGCCGGACGGCTTGACGGGGGAATACACGAAAATCAGGAACTCAGGAAACTGAGGGAAAAGATATAGAGCCTGAGACACTCTACGTCCCGTCTCTCTGATAGAGTGCTTTGGATTCGAACCTTTAGTTCGAATCCATTCCCTCCTCGTCATCCTCTCTTCTGACCGTTATCTGTCTCACATCCCATGTTCGAACAAGCCTTCAAGAATATCGACGATGTCCTCTGGAAGGACGCGGGGTGCACCAGCGAGCTCGACTACACCGAGCAGACCTCCTGGCTCCTCTTCCTGAAGTACCTCGACAGCCTCGAGCAGGACAAGGCGACCGAGGCCGCCCTGAGCGGTAAGAAATACAGCTACATCCTTGACGAGCCGTATCGTTGGGAGGCGTGGGCCGCGCCAAAGGGGGCCGATGGCCAGATCGACCATCACCGGGCCAAGACTGGCGACGACCTCATCGCCTTCGTGAACGGGAAGCTCTTCCCCTACCTCCACTCCTTCAAGACCAAGGCCTCCGGCCCCAACACGATCGAGTACAAGATCGGGGAAATCTTCGGAGAGATCAAAAACCGCATCCAGAGCGGCTTCAACCTCCGCGAGATCATCGACCACGTCGACGAGCTCCGCTTCCGCTCCCAGACCGAGAAGCACGAGCTCTCCCACCTCTACGAGACCAAGATCAAGAACATGGGGAACGCCGGCCGCAACGGAGGCGAGTACTACACCCCGCGCCCCCTCATCCGCGCCATGGTGCGCGTCGTCGATCCCAAGATCGGCGAGACCATCTACGACGGGGCCGTCGGATCGGCGGGCTTCCTCTGCGAGGCCTTCGACTACCTCATGGCGCCCATCGCCACCAAGGGCGGGAAGCTCACCACCAGCGACCTCCGCACCCTCCAGGAGCGCACCTTCTACGGGAAGGAGAAGAAGTCCCTCGCCTACGTCATCGCGATCATGAACCTCATCCTCCACGGGATCGAGGCTCCGAACATCATCCACACCAACACCCTCGGGGAGAACCTCTCCGACATTCAGGAAAAAGACCGCCACGACATCGTCCTGGCTAATCCACCCTTCGGCGGCAAGGAACGCGCCGAGGTCCAGCAGAACTTCCCCATCCGCACCGGAGAGACCGCCTTCCTCTTCCTCCAGCACTTCATCAAGATTCTCAAAGGTGGAGGGGCCGGCGGACGCGGAGCCGTCGTCATCAAGAACACCTTCCTGTCGAATACCGACAACGCCGCCGTCAGCCTGCGGAAGCTCCTGCTCGAGAGCTGCAACCTCCACATCATCCTCGACTGCCCCGGCGGCACCTTCCTCGGGGCCGGGGTGAAAACCGTTGTCCTCTTCTTCGAGAAAGGAACCCCGACCAAGAAAGTCTGGTACTACCAGCTCAATCCCGGTCGTAACATGGGGAAGACGAATCCGCTCAACGACGCCGACCTGAAGGAATTCCTCGAGCTGCAGAAGACTAAAGCCGACTCCGAGAAGTCATGGACCGTTGATATCGGAGGCATCGACCACACGACATGGGATCTCTCCGTGAAGAACCCGAATGGCGGCGAGGAAGTCACCCACCGCAGCCCTTCCGAGATCATCGAGGAGATCTCACGCGGCGACGCGGAGGCCGCGGAGATCTTGGAGGGAATCAAGGGGCTCTTGGGATGAAAGAGGGGTGGAAGGTTAAACCTCTTGGAGACCTCTGCGAGGTTGTTGGAGGAGGTACGCCCTCAAAAGATAAAACCGCCTATTACTTAGGCGATATTCCGTGGGCGACTGTTCGTGACATGCGTCAGGACAACATAACTGAAACGGAGTTTTGCATTACCGAAGAGGCTGTTCGCAGTAGCGCAACAAACATAATTCCATCTGGTAATGTTGTAATAGCGACACGTGTCGGTCTGGGAAAAGTATGCCTGCTCGGACAAGACACAGCGATCAATCAAGATCTGCGAGGCATCATCCCAAGAGACGCTAAAACCCTAAAGGTCCGTTATCTCTACTGGTGGCTTAAGAGTGTATCCGATGTGATTATCGCAGAAGGTACTGGGGCAACTGTTCAGGGAGTGAAACTCCCGTTCATCAAATCTCTGCCGCTCCCACTGCCCCCACTCCCCGAGCAGGAGCGGATCGTCGGCATTCTCGACGAAGCGTTTGACGGCATCGCCAAAGCCAAGGCGACCGCTGAAGCCAACCTCCAGAACGCCCCCGCCCTCTTCCAAAACCACCTCCAAACCGTCTTTAGTCAACAAGGCGAGGGATGGACTATGGAAAGACTGGATGCACTTACAGAGTTATCAAGAGGGCATAACCCTCCCAAAAGTACTTTCTCGCACATCCCGAAGAATGGCTATGTAAGGTTCTATCAGATTCGCGACGGAGCAAGTGACAACTATGCAGTTTACGTTCCTGATTCGCCCAAACTGCACAAGATGAAAAAGGACGATATCATGATGGTTGCATACCGCCATGTAGGACGCGCTTTCAGGGGGGTCGAGGGAGCTTTTAACGTAGCATTGTGTAAAATTAGCAATGCTCGCCGTGATTTGCTGAACGATGATTACCTTTTTCATCTAATACCTTCACAATTCGTAAAAGGTGAATTGCTGAAAAGGTCAGAGCGTTCGTTGATTCCATCCATGTCAATTGATCACCTACGCGAACTGGAAATTCCTCTGCCGCCTCTGCGTGAGCAACAAAAGATAGTCGAGTTGATTACTGTTCTTTCATGCGAAACCCAACGACTCGAATCCCTCTACCAGAACAAGCTCAACGCCCTCGACGAGCTGAAGAAATCCCTCCTCTACCAAGCCTTCACCGGCAATCTGTGAGGATCCGATATGTCGATGCCAACGCCATATCCCGAAAACGTGTCGATAAAATCGCTTTTTTGCACCATATCCAGCGCGTCGCGATAAGAAAACCGCCCTTTTCTTTACATGATTCTCTGAACATGGCGCTGACGATGCCACATTCTTTACACATTCCAGCAATCATGTATAGAAAACCAGCTTTTGTTTGCATGAAAATAGGAACATGCTAAGATTTTAGCACTTTCTTTCCATGTCAACGCTTTCACCACTGCCACTGTCCGATCTCTCCTCGCTGGATTGCCGCGAGGTCTGGATGGCCATTGCCGAGGCGGAGCGCCATCTTGCCGAGTTGAAGGGGCTCTGTGAATCCCTGCCGAACCAGTCAATCCTGATCAGCACCCTCGCGATCCAAGAGGCGAAGGATAGCTCCGAAATCGAGAACATCATCACGAGCCACGATGAGATCTTCGCCGACCGGGAGGAGGAGTCCGCGCCGGGGGCGGTGAAGGAGGTGCGGCACTATGTCGAGGCACTCAAGGTCGGATTCGATGATGTTCGCACCAGCGGGCTGATTCGGCTGAAGACGCTGCTGGAAGTGCAGGTGCGCATCGAGCCGAAGAAGGCGGGGCTGAGAAAGCTACCCGGCACCGTGCTGAAAAATCCCGCCACGGGTCGCATCGTCTACGAGCCTCCACAGAGTGCCGCCGAGGTGGAGGCGCTGATGGGAAATCTCGTGGAGTTCCTTCATGCCGAGGACGACCTCAATCCTCTTCTCCGAATGGCGATCGCCCATCATCAGTTCGAGAGCATCCATCCCTTCTATGATGGGAACGGTCGGACCGGGCGCATTCTGAATCTCCTTATCCTCCAGCGAGAGGGACTCCTTGATCTGCCCGTGCTCTACCTGAGCCGTTACATCACGACCACCAAGGGGGAATACTACAGGCTCCTTCAGGAGACCCGTGACAAGGGACTCTGGAAAGAGTGGTGCCTCTACATGGTGCGTGGTGTCTCGATGACGGCGAGGAGTGAGATCGCCCTGGTGAAAGCACTGCGTGACCTCATGAAGGAGACGAAGGAGCGGATCCGGACTCGGCTTGAAAAGATCTACTCCCAGGATCTGCTCAATAACCTCTTCCACCATCCCTACACGAAGATCGAGTTCGTGGAGAAGGAGCTCGGGGTTTCACGCGTCACCGCCTCGAAATACCTCGAGCTTCTCGTGGCAGAGGGCATCCTTCGGAAAGAGAAAAGGGGGAAGTCGAACTTCTTCATCAATGAACCGCTCTTCCAACTACTGAGCAACGTCTCCCTCTGATGAACGAAGCCGAGACACGCGCAGAACTCATTGACCCGGCCCTTAGGGCTGCGGGGTGGGGCGTCGTCGAGGGGAGTCGCATCCGGAGGGAGTATTCCATCACGCTCGGCCGTATCGAGTCACATGGTCGCCGTGGCAAGCCGCTGACCGCCGACTATGTGCTGGAGTATCGGAATACCAAGCTGGCAATCGTGGAGGCCAAGGCCGAAACCGAGGCCCTGACCGAGGGAGTGGCGCAGGCGAAGAACTACGCCGGGAAGCTCTCGATCCGCTTCACCTACGCCACCAATGGCCGCGGGATCTACGGGATCGACATGGAGACGGGAGAGGAGGGCGTTGTCGCCGGGTACCCAACTCCGGAAGAGCTATGGAATCTCACGCACAAGAAACCCAACAACTGGCGAGATCTCTTTGCAGGAATCCCCTTCGAAGATAAGGGGGGATCCCATCCCGGCCGCTACTATCAGGACATCGCCGTGGAGCGTGTCATGGAGGCGGTCGCCGATAACAAGCAGCGCATCCTCCTCACGCTGGCGACGGGAACGGGGAAGACCTTCATCGCCTTCCAAGTCGCGTGGAAGCTCTTCAAGAGCCGCTGGAATCTCTCCCGTAAGCCGGAGCGTCAGCCGCGCATCCTCTTTCTCGCCGACAGGAACATTCTGGCAAACCAAGCCTACAACGCCTTCTCGGCTTTCCCCGAGGATGCACTCGTCCGCATCGACCCGGCCGACATCCGCAAGAAGGGGAAGGTGCCCAAGAACGGGAGCATCTTCTTCACGATCTTCCAGACCTTCATGTCGGGGCCGATGAAGGACGGCCATCCGTCGCCCTATTTTGGTGACTATCCGCCGGACTTCTTCGACTTCATCATCATCGACGAGTGCCATCGGGGAGGTGCCAATAACGAGAGCACCTGGCGCGGCATTCTGGAGTATTTCAAGCCGGCCGTGCAGATGGGCCTCACCGCCACGCCGAAGCGTCACGACACCGTCGACACCTACGCCTACTTCGGGGAGCCGGTCTTCGTCTACTCGCTCAAGGATGGCATCAACGACGGCTTCCTGACCCCGTTCAAGGTGAAGCAGATCTCCACCACGCTCGACGAGTACACCTACACCGCCGACGACACCGTGGTGGAGGGTGAAATCGATTCGGGCCGCGTTTACGAGGAGCCCGACTTCAACAAGAAGATCGAGATCCCGGAAAGGGAGCGAAAGCGGGTCGAGATCTTCATGGGGCTGATCAACCAGAAGGAGAAGACGCTCGTCTTCTGCGCGAACCAGCACCACGCCCTCGTGGTGCGGGATGCGATCAATCAGCTCAAGTCCTCGAAGGATCCCAACTACTGCCAGCGTGTCACGGCCGACGACGGGGAGCTGGGGGAGCAGCATCTGCGCGACTTTCAGGACAACGAGAAGGCCCTGCCGACGATCCTGACCACCTCGCAGAAACTCTCCACCGGCGTCGACGCCCGGAATATCCGCAACATCGTCCTGATGAGGCCGATCAATTCGATGATCGAGTTTAAACAAATCATCGGACGCGGCACTCGCCTCTTTGACGGGAAGAACTACTTCACGATCTATGATTTCGTGAAGGCTTACCGGCTCTTCAATGATCCGGGATGGGATGGCGAACCGCTCGAACCGGAACCATGCCCCAAGTGCGGCAAGACCGAGTGCTCCTGCGTGCCTGAACCCCGCCAGCCATGTGGTGACTGCGGCAAGCAACCCTGTGAGTGTCCCAAGGAGCCGTGTCCCCAGTGCGGCAAGTTGAACTGCATCTGTGAGCGCAAGGTCCGCACGAGAGTCAAACTGGCCGACGGGAAGGAGCGCTCGATCCAGCACATGACGGCCACCACGTTCTGGCATCCAGACGGCACACCGATGTCGGCCCAGCAGTTCCTGGAGCATCTCTTCGGGAAGATCCCCGAGTTCTTCAAAAATGAGGAGGAGCTAAGGAAGCTCTGGAGTGCTCCCGATACCCGCTCCCGCCTGCTCGGGGGACTCGCCGAGCAAGGTTTCGGGATCGATCAGTTGGCCGAGATCCAGCGGATCATCGATGCCGAGAAGAGCGATCTCTTTGACGTGCTGGCTTATGTGGCCTACGCCGTGGCCCCTCTGACCCGTGAAGTCCGGGCCGCTAACGCCAAGGTCTACATCAATTCCCAATTCACCACGAAGCAGCAGGCCTTCCTCGACTTCGTGCTCCAGCACTACGTGGAGGTCGGCGTCGAGGAACTCGATCAGGAAAAGCTCACTCCGCTCCTGCGCCTCAAATACCGCGACTCCCTCGCAGATGCCGTGGCCGACCTTGGGAAGCCAGAGGAGATCGGAGCCCTCTTTGCCGACTTCCAGAAATCCCTCTACGAGTAAGCGGTATAACCGCTGCGTCCCAACTACTAGCTACCTGCCCAGACCGGAATCAATCGAGTTGATTCTGGAGCTGCACCGACAGCTCCCTTACCACCTCAGCACTTTGACGCTGTTGACGTCGCCGTTTGAGTCGTAAGAGACCCTGTAGGCCTTGTCGCGTTTGCGCAGGGCGCTCTCCACAGGGGTGAAGATGACTTCGGTGATGCCAAGCGTGGCGACATCACAGACGCCGTAGAAGAGGCATTTGAGGAACTTCGTAGAGCCAT
>CAIKYN010000249.1 GCA_903831635.1 uncultured Spartobacteria bacterium | reverse complement strand
CGACGTCTGAGGTCCAGGGCAAATTCATCGGCATACCCATGCAGGGTAAAGACACGCTTCGGCTTAACAAGATCGACCATTTCCATCAGTTCGCCATAGTCGGCATGGTCGGAGAGAGGAAAGACCGAGTCACATCCGTAACGATAGATCGCACCTTCATCGAGTCCCCAGCCCGTGATCATGGCGATCCGCTTTTCGGTGATCTTTTCCAGCATGGCCGAACCCTTTGCCATGGGGGGGCAGATCAGGACATGGCCGGCTACTTGCTCCGGTTCGAAACGCACATAGGGAGGAAAAACCGCTCCCAACTCCTCGTAGAGTTGCGTCATCTGCCAGATGGAGCCGTGCAGCATCACGGGGAGTTCGGCACCCTCAAGGGCGGCCAGAATTTCCTGCGCCTTGCCAAGGGAATATCCGAGAAGCACCGGGACTGATCCCTCCGCCAGCGTGGAACGGCAGAACTCCAGAATACGGGTGATCGTTTTTGCAGCTGGGGGAAACTTGTAATGAGGCAGACCAAAAGTCGTCTCCATGATGAGCGTATCCGCCTCAACGTACTGCGCCGCTTCGCTGGAGAGCCCAGGTCTCAACTTGAAATCACCCGTATAGAGTAAGCGATCACCATCCTGCACGATCAGGACTTGCGCCGATCCCAGAACATGCCCCGCTGGAAGCAGCGTTGCCTTAAAGGATCCGAACTCACGTTCCTCACCATACTTCAGGACATGCTGCACCTTTCCGCTGGATCCCATGCGAGCCCGCATGAAGCGGGCCGTGGCATCTGTCAGGATCGTCCTCTGATGATGGCCCGTATGGTCGCTATGGGCGTGTGAAATAAATGCAAATGGGCGCGTGCCCCGAGGATCCAACCAAAGGTGATCGCAGCCGGGAAGATAGACACCCCGATCGTAATGCACCTCGATCATGACGGAGTGGCCTCCGTGAAACGACGCGGGTAGCATGGCCTCATGCGGGCCCAAAGCAGGAAGAAAATCCCGATTAGGATCATGAAAAGAGAGAGGAATTGTCCTCGAGTCAGCATTCCGGTCATTGGGGCATCGGGCTCACGGAAGCATTCGCCAAGGATTCGTACCATCGCATAGGCGATAAAGAAGACACCCGTAAGAACCCCGTTGGGGAGACGCAACCGGGTGCGTAATGCCCAGAGCAGGGCGAAGAGGAAGAGGCCTTCTAGTCCCGCCTCCACAAGCTGGGAGGGATAGCGAGGCGCGATCTCGAGAGACAGCACTTCCCGGAGGGGTTGAGAAGCGGCAACCCCTGTGATGACGGCATCGGGAGAGCCAAACAACGGGTCGACGGCAGCTGTCTTCGCAAGCAATCTGTCGAGATGCTCGGGAGTGTAGAGCAGGATCTCCTTCGGAAACTGGACGGCCCAGAAAGCATCGGTCACGCGGCCATAAAGCTCTCCGTTGATGAAGTTGGCACAGCGCCCGAAAAAGACTCCCACAGGTCCCACCACCACAAGATTGTCAGCAAGATTCCGGAAAGAAAGATGGTGCCTGCGAGCGTACCAGATCGTGTAAAAAGTCAGCCCCAGAATGCCTCCATGACTGGCCATCCCCCCTTCCCAAACACGGAAGAAAATCAGCGGATCGTGGAAAAACTGATCGGTATTATAAAAAAGCATGTATCCGAGACGCCCCCCCAGAAGTACCCCAAAGAGGGCCCCCATTGTGATGAAATCACTCACTTGATTGGGCCGCAGATCCGAATATCCAAGCACGGCGAGTCGCCTGTAGAGAACGATGCCGACGACAAATCCCGCCAAGTAGGCCAGCCCGTACCAACGTAATCCGAATCCCCCGAGATGAATCAGGAAGGGGCTCAAATCATGAATGTAATAAGCCATCAACATGCCTGACGATCCTTACGAAGAAGTCCGTAAGGGGCAATTTCTTTGACACGGAATCGACTCCAACCATTATGCTCTCCGATCATGAAACTTCCTCTTTCCCCCAAACTCCCTGTCGGTATTGCTTTTCTGATGGTGCTCTCCCTCACGGGTTGCACCACGGTGGAAAATCGCCGCGACCTCTATTCCCCTCAGATTGTTGAAGGACCTTACACACGGCTACTCCACCATGGTCTGGCGAAGCCCACACCTCAGCAGATCAAAACAAGCCCTACGGCCACCCATAAGGGATCTTCCGGGAAAGAGGTGATCAAGCCTCAGGCATAATCTGGGGTTGGAGTGTTTCAAGGAGAGGCCAGATTTCTTTGAAACCCGGCCCGGGAAAAACCTGTAACGCGGATCTTTCTTTTTACTGAGCCATTGGAGCGGCAGAGGGTGTAGGCGTAGGTTGCACCACCCCTCCTCCGTTCCCCATGGGATGAAGTTTCGTGAGGATAGGCTCAATGGAAGGATTTGCCTTCATCATGGCACCATGCATGGCCTGCTGGAGGGATTCTTCCGCAGCATGTCTGGCCTCAGGGGTCGTGGCATTCTGCTTTGCCTCCTTGGCAGCAAGGACAGCCGGATCATTCTTTACCTGCTCATGGAGTGACTTGAGTTGCTGGCGCTCGCTCTCCGTAAGGTTCGCCATTCCTGCCGGTTCGTGATGACCTGGTTGCTGCCAAGGGCGGATACCCGGACTGGCATTGGTTCCAGAAGGAGAGGATCCATTCTGAGTAACTTGGTTGGCTGGAGCGCCATCGTGTTTGCCTGACCATTTTGGAGGCATCATTTTGGCAAGGATCGGCTCGACGGTCGGGTCGACAGCGACCATCGCATCGTGCATCGCTTTTTTTGCCTCTTCCATCGCCTGATGGGCCGCCTTCATTTTCTGATCCAGTGCCGGATTCTGCTGGATCGCCTTGTCATGAGCAGCTTTCACCTGAGCTCGTTCCGCCTCGCTGAGATTAGCCATCGGACCACGCTCACCATGTAGTCCGGGTGCAGCAGATGGTGGAGCTGGTGCGGGGGGAGGCAGGGGAGGAGTTTGGGCCGAGGGATTGGTATCCTGGGCTCTCAAGGCCAGGGAGAAGCAACCAAGCAGGAGAGAGAGGAAGAGTTGTAATTTCATCATCGGAGAGAACACCGCGACTTCACCAAAGTTGCCGATTTTTTACTCGAGTCCCTCTTTTTATAAAGAGGGGAATTGAGTCCCAAGAGACTGAGGATCCGTAGGCGCCTACAACTCTTCGGGCGTACCGAGGAGATTCGAGACGCGCTGAAGAAGCCTTCCCGCCGCACCACCATCAAGAACCCTATGATCGAAACTGAGAGTAAACTGAGCTTCCGTCACGGGAACAAATGCCTTCTTCTCCTGATCCCAGAGTGGAGTGATTCGGCCAGCCCCCATTCCAAGCAGGATGCTCTGCTCCGGCAGAGGTATTGGGGTCGCCATCGTCAGGCCGAAGACACCGTAGTTAGTGATCGTCGCGATGGAACCTCCCGTATCGGACCCAGGCAGGCGTCGGGCGCGGGCGAGATCGACAAGGCGGTTATAGCGTTCGACCAGATCCGCCAATGGGGACTGGTCGGCGTGCCTGATAACCGGGACAAGCACACCATCCTCAGCCTCCACGGCAAAACCAATATCAATGGAACGTGGGTGAATCACCCGGTCACCGATAAGGCGACCTGCCACGGTGGGCATTTCCGAAAGAGCAATAGCTAGGGCCCGAAGCGCATAGAGCGCCGGCCCGGCCTTCACTGTCTGCAGCTTGCGGTGGGCAAGGAGGATGTCGAGTTGGACTGGCAGGACAACGGTTGCAAGCGGCCTTGTCCAACTGCGGCGCATGGCATCAGCCACAGCCACACGCATCGAGGAAGCAGGGGAAATGGTATTCCGCTCAAGATCCTGGAGGAACCTCTCCAAATCATCAATGGTCACACGCCCACCGGCACCACTGCCGGCGACACCGGCAAGATCGGCGGCATGTAGCCCAAGTTCGGCCATACGGGCCTTCATGCGGGGGGAAAGGAAGCTGGCACCACCGGCGTGAGCAGGTACGGGAAGTCCACTGACGGTCGGTTCCACCGATTTCCTCGAAGGCTTGATGGATTCAGCTTCAGCTGCTCCAGAGATGCCGGGAGGCTTTTTCTTCTTTGGCTTTTCCACCGGAGCGGGAGGTGCGTCGTTCAGTCCCAGCCTCTCCGCGTCCTCTTCGCTGATTTCGAGATAGCCGAGCGTGGCGCCAACGGCGTAACTCTCGCCGATAGTAGCGGTCAGTTCACGGAGGATGCCTCCACAGGGAGCGGTGACTCCCATGACGGCCTTGTTGGTCTCCACTTCAAGAAGGTCCTTATCGGCCTCGACGCGGTCGCCCACTGCGAAGGTTGCACGCACGATGGTTGCCTCGGCGATCGACTCGCCAAGTTGCGGCATGATGATCGGGAGAAGCTTTGGAGAGTCGGGTGAAGGGAACATGGCGGTCGGCGGTTCGGGTAGGCGATGGGCGGGATCAGGTTAGAGTTCCAGAAGCTGTCTCAGGGAATTGGCCACGGAGGAAGCCGTCGGACGATGGGTGCCCCAGAGGGCTGGATGGTAGGGAACGGGCGTCTCCTTCGCATTAAGTCTCTGCGGGGGAGCATCCAGAAGTCCGAAGCCCTCGGTGGCAACACGCGCAACAACCTCTGCGGCAACACCTCCCCAAGGCCATGCTTCTCCTACCACAAGCAATCTTCCCGTTCTGGCAACCGAGGCAAGGATTGTGTCCGTGTCGATCGGCCTTACCGTTCGGAGATCCACCACCTCGATGTCGTAGCCATCTTGGGTGAGTTCCTCCGCGGCGGCCAGCGCCTCGTGAACCATGGCGCTGTAGGCGACTACGGTAGCGTCCCGACCGGGCCTAGTGATGCGCGCCTTGCCAAAGGGTAGTTCTTCTCCGGGAAACTTCGGCAACTTCTCCGCCTTGAGATGATAGTAAAGAAACTTGTGTTCGCAGAAGATCACCGGATCCTCGAGCGCAACAGCCTCCAGCATCATCGTGTAAGCATCCTCGACGGTCGCGGGAGTCATTACCACGAGACCGGGATAATGGGCATAGATCGCTTCCATGCTCTGACTGTGGAATGGCCCGCTTCCCGGCGTCCCACCGCTCGGCAGACGCACGACGATGGGGCATGGGGTGCCGGTGCGGTAATGAAGCGTGGCCGCCTGATTAACAATCTGGTTGAAGCCGCAGGTGGAGAAGTCGGCGAACTGCATTTCCACGATTGGCCTCATCCCCTCGATGGCTGCTCCAATGGCTAGTCCCACCATCGCATCCTCGCTGATCGGAGCATCTAGGACGCGGCCTGGAAATTCCTTGGCCAGATTCTTGGTGGCCTTGAAGGCACCGCCAAAAACACCGATATCTTGTCCGTAAATAAAGACCCTCGGATCTTCCTTCAATGCCCTCTGCTGCGCCAGACGTATGGCTTCAAGATAGGTGATACTGCTCATTGGGGCTTAGGCACTTGGTTCTACGGACTAATGATTCCTGCCTAGGGAAGCGAAGGCATTCCAGTCCTCCTCCGTGGGATCCGGAGCTGGTTCTCGCAGCACCTTGGAGGCTGTCTCCTCGACATCTTTTTCGACGGCTTTGTGCCAGGAAGCAGCCTCCTCTTCGGACAACCACTCCCTTTCCACAAGAGACTGTTTCGCAAGTTCAAGGCAATCCCGTCCAAGCGGGGATTTTTTCAAGGCCTCAGGGATGTAGGAGGCGTCGTCATGCTCACCATGACCAACAAGCCTGAGGAGATCCGCAACCACAAGCTGGGGTCCCTCGCCACGGCGGGCTGCGGCAACGGCTTCACCAATGACACTGAGGCAATCGACCAGATCATTGCCGACGGCGCGGTGTCCCTGGACCCCATACCCTGCCGCCTTCGCAAGAAGATCGGAACAGGCAAACTGACGATCATTGGGTGTCGAATAGGAATACTGATTGTTGGCGACCACCACGACCAGCGGGAGCTTCTCGACAGCGGCCATGTTCATTCCCTCATGAAAGCTTCCCGTTGAGGTGCCGCCCTCGCCGATACAGGTGGCGCCGACCGTCCCCTTCTCCCCGCGGAAGCGCTTCGCAACAAGACTACCGCAGACCGTAGAGACCATCGCCCCGAGATGGCTGATCATTGCGTGATATCCCTCCGAAGGACGTCCCCGATGAATGTTACCATCGCGTCCCCGCATGGAGCCAAGAGAAGAGCCGAGATAGGTACGGAGCGTGTCGAGAATGGTATCGCCGAAAGCAAGCCTTCCCGCCTGATCACGGATGAGCGGGGCGTAAATATCGCCCCGGCGAAGATGGACCCCGAGGGAGACACTCAGGGCCTCCTGTCCGCGACCAAGAAAGACGCCGCCGACGATTTTTCCAGAGCGGTAGAGTGCAGCCAACTTCTCCTCGAGAAGCCGAGCTTCCAGCATTGTACGATAGGCACGACGTGCAAGCTCGGCAGTAAGAACTCCAGCCGTGGCACCCGTGGAACTCTTTTCCTGGGACCCTTTGGTCTTAGCTGACTTGGGCTTGGTCATCAGCTCAAACTACTCTGCGACTGGGGAAAATAGGAGCATTTTATCGTCGCTCCGATGCCGGTTCGTGAGTTCAGAAATGTCGTTGAAAAATTCTTAAGAAACCCCTTGGGGACTGATTTCACTAAGAAAAAGACTAAGGAAGGGATTTCCAAAGAAGGATCAGGAAAACCGCCAGGACAGCACACAGAAGCAGGAATTGCATACGCGCCCTGCGCTGCTCCGGAAGCGTCATCCGGCGAACCCCATTGCCCTGCCGGAGCGGGGCATGGCGCTTATCGCGTGGCCGGCCGACATGGTCGGTGGCAGTGAGGACCGCAAGTTTGTGAATTCTTTCCCGTTGCTTGCGCTCTTGTTCGGCAAGTTTTTTGGGAAGCTCTTCCACCTTCCTCTTCATCTCCTCCTCGAGTTTTTTCAACTCGGCTTCCTGTTTCCGGATCTCCTCAAGATCCCTTTCCAGCTTTAGTCGATCATCATTGACCAAGGCCTTCGGTTTTACTCGCAGGGGCGCTGCCGCCGCAGTACGCGGACGGACATTGCGGCGACCGGGAGAGGGAGTCGGCATGAAATAGGGAACTGATCGGCTTATTTCGGCGCAGTCAGCAGATGCCAGACCCAGATAAACAGCGCAACCGTGCCGAGAATGAGGAGGGGCAGCGTGAAAGCCAGACCGTTCTGAAGCCAGGTGGCAAATCCCTGATCGCCCCCTTCGTGGAAGAGAGCTCCGGACTCAACGGGCAGACCTGTCTCAGGATCAGCACTTGGAGAGATCTTGGCATGCGATCGGGCATAAGCAGCTCGGGCCTCGTCCACGGTACCGAGCGCTCGGGTCAATTCACGAGGGAGATCTCGACCGTTCCAAGCCTTGGGGTCGATCTCTTCAAGGTTACGGAGATGCTCTGCAAACGAATCCTGAATGGTATTGAGCTGTTCAAGGCGACGCTGGGCTTCCTCGGTTTCACGTTGAACCATGATGATGGAGCGACCGAGCTTATCCGCGATCTCATTGCGACCGCGCTCCAACTCTTCCTGCCGGCGAGTCAATTCCTCGAGGCGCTGTTTTTCCTTCTCGATGAGATCTTGGCGCTGACGCAGTTGCAGCAACTCTGTTTGCGCTCTCTTGACTTGATTCTGGAGTTCCTCAGCAGAAGGGCTCTGTTCCAGATCCAGTAATTCGTCGTTATCTTCGTGAAAGTCTGACATGACCACTATGGGTAGCGTAGCCCTCTCATTTTTACCCGAAAAATCTTCAATTAGGCGGATTTTTTATCGCGAGCCAAAGATAGCAGAACCAACCCTGACCAGAGTGGCCCCCTCCTCAACGGCCACCTGATAATCTCCACTCATCCCCATGGAAAGCGTTCCAAGTGGAATCCCCGATTGTTGAGCCATTCGATCCCGCAATTCTCGGAGTGCGGCAAAATAAGGTCGCGCCAATTCCGGGTCCTGAGCCAAGGGTGCCATGGTCATGAATCCCTCGACCTGAACCCGCGGTAGGGCTAGCAATCCTTCCAATTCACGTTCCAGATTTTCTGGAGAAAATCCATGCTTACTCCCCTCACCCGAGACATTCACCTCGAGCAGGATTCGCGGATACATCCCCTCCTCCGCTGCGATTCGGTCAATGTCCTTCGCAAGACCTGTCGAGTCAACGCCATGAATCAGTTCAAACAACGGCAAGGCCTTCCTCACCTTATTCGATTGAAGATGCCCGATGAGGTGCCATCGCAGATTTCCAGGAAGAGTCGGCACCTTGTTCAGCGCCTCCTGGACACGATTCTCACCGAAGAGTTCCTGCCCTGCATCCACCGCCTCTCGGATCACTTCGGCAGGGTAGGTCTTGGAAACGGCGATCAACTCTATGGTCGAGGCTTCGCGCCCGGCGCGACTGGCAGCGGCGGAGATATTCGCACGGACAGACTCGAGGTTATCAGCTAGGGAGGGCATGAGTTTGCAGTAATGGGTTGGAAGCAGAGATCATGAGAAGGGGAGACCATGCAAAGGGCAATCATTTTGCCTTGGGATTCGTCACCTGATCACGGCAGACTCTGACGATGCATATCGAGGGATTCAAGGTCTTCTGCGATCTCTGCGACACGGGAAATTTCTCCCGAGCCGCCGAAGCAAGCGGCATCACCCAGAGCGCGGTGAGCCAGCAGGTCCGAGCCGTGGAAAAACGCTTCGGCGTTCCGCTGATCGATCGGGATAAGAAATCCTTCCACCTCACTCCCGAGGGCCACGTCTATCTCGAAGTCTGCCGCGACATTCTGAACCGCTACGACAGCCTCGGAACTCGCTTCCGCGTCGCCCGCGGAGAGCTCAAGGGCAGGCTTCGCATCGCCAGCGTCATCAGTATTGCCCTACATAATCTCCCTCCCATGCTTAAGCAGTTCCGTAAGAATCACCCCGGCGTCGAGGTCACCGTTGACTACCGCAAGGCAGAGGAGATCTACGAAACGATCGAGGATGGCCGTGCTGATCTCGGGCTCGTCGCTTATCCGAAGGCACGGCCCGGCTTGCGCGCCATCACCTGCTGGCAGGAGCGCCTTGTCCTGGTCATGCCACCCGGACACCCCCTCACGGGGAGGAAGCCGCTGGGACTGGAGCATCTGGACGGACAGCGCTTCGTCGGACTCACCCCGGACATTCCAACCCGGCAGCATCTTGACAAAACGCTGCGTGCCGCCGGCGTGAAGGTCTCCTATGTCGCTGAGTTGGAGAACATCGAGACCGTGAAGGCCGCCGTGGAAGCAGAACAGGCGATCTCGATTATTCCCGAGACCTCCGTGCGGCAGGAAATCAAGCAGGGAACCCTGAGTACTCGGCAACTCGACGCAGAGCGGATGTGGCGTCCCATGGGTGCCATCACTCGCAGGCCAATGCCTGAGAAGCCCTCCCTGCTCGAGTTCCTCAGCCTTCTGACCCCGAGGGCCAAGGCACTCATCCCTACGGCTTAGGGAAACGCTGATTAAATTGCATAGAGGCCGTTGCAGGAAGCCGTAACGGATGCGAAGCAACGGCCGGGCAAGCCATGGGCCGCGGGCAAGGCAGCTTGGCACGTTTCCATGCTTAGCTCATTTTTTGATCAGGGGCGTGCATCTTTGAAATTTTCTGCCACGTTACTTGGCATCATGTTCCGACGATCCTTCTCCAGCATCCTGCCTGTGGCTCTAGCGATTCTATCCCCGGCACTCGCCTCCGCACAGCAAGGAAGCCCGTCAAACCTTTCCAATCCCCCCGCGACCTCACCGGCCTCGACTCTCGCTCTGCTATCAATCGCATCGAACAATGTCTTGGCGACGACTGTGGTTTCCAACAATCCGACCGCGATATCCACAACATCCCCTGCCATCGTTTCTGCCGGCATGCAGGCACCCGGACAACAGGCTCCGGGAACCGAACGCAGCAGCTTCAGCTCGATCCATGTCGACGGTCCCTACATCGCCATGACCTTTGATGACGGCCCCGATGCCAAACTGACGCCAAGACTCCTCGATATCCTCAAGGAGTGTCACATCCACGCGACGTTCTTTGTCCTGGGTCAGCGCGTTCAGGATCATCCCGAAATCCTCCAGCGTGAGATCGCCGAGGGGCACGAGGTCGGTAACCATAGCTGGGATCACAAGGCCCTCAATAAGTTAGCCGAAGGTGGTCTCCAGCATGAGTTGGCTGACACTTCGGATCTGATCAAGCAAACCATCGGCAAGCCGGTCACCTTGATGCGTCCTCCTTACGGGGCCACGAACCCTCGTCTCAGTCGGGCTATCGAGAAAGAGTACGGGATGAAGGTCATTCTCTGGTCGGTGGATCCCGATGACTGGAAGGATCCAGGTGCCTCGGTTGTCTCGAGTCGCATTCTCAATGGCTGGAAGCAGAGTGGTGGTGCCAAACCCGGTGCCATCATCCTCTCCCACGACATTCACAAGGGAACCATCGAGGCGATGCCAGCCACAATTGATGCGCTGCTTGCCAAGGGTTACAAGTTCGTGACCATCTCCGAACTCCTTGCTCTCGAGAGCAAAAATCCAGCGCCCACTCCTTCGGCTTCCCCTTCCAGCTCTCCCTCGGCCCAGAAGAGCAGCAAGTCTAAAAAGCGCCAGAGCTAAGCGATCGGCGTAGCCGAGAGAACATTTTTCAAGATCGAGAGAGCTTCGTCGGCCTCTGCCTTCGTGATGTTCAGCGGGGGCAGAAGCCTGATCGTCCGTTCCCCGGAGGGGATCACGAGCAGGCCAGCAGCAATGAGCGCCTTGGTAGCGATGATCGAGGGGAGCCCCTCCCCAGCGAGATCATTGAGCTCGATACCAATCATCAGACCGACACCCCGAACCAACCGAATCGCGGGTAGATTCATCGCCTCCAACTCCCTCATGAGGTAAGCGCCTAGGTTCCGAGCATTTTCCAACAAGCCTTCCTCCCTAATCGTTGAGAGCACGGCAAGACCGGCTGCGGCTACCAGAGGGTTGCCTCCATAGGTCGTCCCATGCGTACCGGAACCGAGCAGGTCGCAGAGAGAAAGATTGGCCGGAGTGGCTGTCGAGCGGGTTCCCGCCCAGAAAGCGCCGAGCGGCACACCCCCCGCGATTCCCTTGGCCCAGCTCACCGCATCGGGCTCGACACCTGATGGAATAATCGTCCTCCAAGCACACCAGTCCCCGGTCCTACCGAATCCGCACTGAACCTCGTCGAACATCAGGAGTAGGTCATGCTGATCGCACAACTCACGAACCCTTTTTAGGAATTCCGGGGTCGCGGGATTGATTCCCCCTTCGCCTTGAACAGGCTCCAGAAGGATCGCGACAGTCTTCGGGTTG
>CAIKYN010000248.1 GCA_903831635.1 uncultured Spartobacteria bacterium | reverse complement strand
TGCTTGGGAGGAAAGTTCCCGACCCTCCTCGAGCGCCGCCATCAGGATGAGGCTGGAGATAGCGTAGACGGTGATGAAGATCGTCATCTCCGCATAGGTGGCCATGGAATCATTGCGTAAAAGGGGTCCATGGCCGGTCGCAGTGAAGGCGGTCATGAGAACCGTAACCAGCGCCAGTGCCAGGGTGACATCCCGGCGCCACACAAAGGAGAGCCAGACCAATAGGGGAAAGGAAAGGTAAGCGATGGGGATGAATCCTGTGTGGGCCGTATTGTTGATGGAGAATCCAAAGACGACCACTATTACGAGGGAAATGCCCCAGAGCATGTCCTTCAGGTTGAATGCCGAAAGTGATCTTTCCCTGATGCGCTGAGCAATGCGAAGGACAAGGGGAGTGAAGACTAGGATCCCCAAGACGTTACCTGTCCAGAAGAGGAGAGATGATAACGGGATTCCGGTCGTTTTTACGGCGCCTGCCGCCACCAATCCGAGCGTGCAAAGAATGGCACTCACCATGGTGCCCCACGGAGCACCTGCAAGCATCAGTACAATCAGATCGCGGACCCGAGCCATTGAGTTCGAGAAACCAAACACTCGGACCATGAGAAACCATCCTATCAAGGACTCCAGTGTGTTCGCCAGGGAACCTGCGATGGAGAAGATCGGATTGTCCCCGAAGGCGTGGGTCGCCGCAATCGTTCCCAAGGAGATGGCCGGGAAGAGCCTCCATCCTCGCAGAAGCAGGATCCCAAGAGCCAGTCCGCTGGAGGGCCAGAGTGGAGCAGCCAGTGTGCCCGCCACCTTGTAGAACTCCTGACCGATCATGCAGAGCGTGAAGACGCCGAAGGCCCCGAGGAGGCATTCCAAGGCATTACGCCGACTCAGGAAGGGGATCTCCGATTCATCCCCAGCAATGTCCTTAAGGGAGGCGTCCTTCACCTGTGGAAGGATAACGCCGCCGTTCATGCGAGCTCTACTTCGACGCGAGGTATGGGATCGCAGCCACGCGAGCCTTCACATCCTGAAGGCCATCGACGAGATCGGCGATGGAGTCCCAGCGACCATTCACGAGAGGCTCACGGGCATGTCCCGGAAGGGTGAACTCAGCTACGAAATCAACATCATCAGTGGTTACCTTGCTCTCGGTGAGATCAAGGGTCACCTGGATGGAGGGGGTCTTCTCGATGAGCGCCGCAAGATCAGCGATATCCTCCTTGGACATCTTGACGCAGGGGATTCCGAGCGTTGTCGAGTTGCCGAAGAAGATTTCTGCAAAGCTCTCTGCGATGATCGCACGGAAGCCATAGCGATAGAGGGCCTGGGGTGCATGCTCGCGAGAGCTACCACAGCCGAAGTTCGATCCGGAAATCAGGATCGTCGCTCCGTTGAATCGAGAGTCATCGAGAGGGTGAAGACGACCAGCTGCCTTCTCAGCAGTCTTGGCATCGGCGAAGGCAAACTCACCGAGTCCATCAAACGTGACGCACTTCATGAAGCGTGCGGGAATGATGCGGTCGGTATCAATATCGTCGCCGGGGACAAAAACGCCGCGGCCGGTAACTTGGGTAATTTTTTCGAGGGACATGACTAAAAAAGGTAAAATGTTATAAAGCGAAAAAGTGAAAGGTTGGGAAAATTAAAAGTTTAAAAGTGAAACACAGATAGCCGGTTGGATAGAAGTGATCATTTTTAACTGTTTTAACTTTGGAATCAGCTGATTCCAAAGATCTTGCGGGCGTCGCTGACCTCGCCTGTCAGGGCGGCGGCAGCAACCATGAGCGGGCTCATGAGCATGGTGCGTCCTGTCGGACTACCTTGGCGCCCCTTGAAGTTACGGTTGCTGGAGCTGGCGCAGAGCTGGTCTCCGACAAGTTTGTCGGGATTCATACCGAGGCACATGGAGCACCCGGCACCGCGCCACTCGAAACCGGCATCGCGGAAGATTTCCGCGATGCCCATTTTTTCCGCAATCGAAGCGACTCCCTGTGACCCGGGGACGACGATGGCTTTCACGCTCGGGGAGACCTTGCGTCCGCGGATATGCTTGGCGACTTCCTGAAGATCGGAGAGGCGGCCATTGGTGCAGCTGCCAAGGAAGGCGACATCGATCTTGATGCCGACCGCCGGGGTTCCGGCGGGGAGCTTCATGTGCTCGATGGCTTCATGGGCGGTGGCACGGTCTTTCTCGGGGAGTTCATCGGGGTTGGGTATTGCCTCGTCGATGAAGATCGCCTGTCCGGGAGTGATGCCCCAGGTGACGGTCGGGAGGATCTCCTCGGCCTTGAAGTTGACGATGTCGTCGTAGACGGCGTCCTTGTCCGAGGCAACGGCCTTCCAGCGTGCAACGGCCGCATCCCACTCCGCTCCCTTCGGAGAGTAGGGGCGCCCGCGCAGGTACTCAAAGGTGGTTTCGTCCGGATTCACATAGCCGACACGGGCTCCTCCCTCGATCGCCATATTGCAGACGGTCATGCGCTCTTCCTGGGTGAAGTTATCGAAGGTCGATCCACCGTATTCGTAGGCGTAGCCGATACCGCCATTCACCCCGAGGTGGCGGATGATATGAAGAACGACATCCTTGGCGTAGACGCCGGGGGCGAGCTTGCCGTCGACATTAATGCGGCGGACCTTGGGCTTGCCGATTGCCATGGTCTGGGTGGCAAGCACGTCGCGGACCTGACTTGTTCCAATGCCGAAGGCAATGGCGCCGAAGGCTCCGTGAGTGGAGGTATGGGAGTCACCGCAGGCGATCGTGGTGCCGGGCTGGGTGATACCCTGCTCGGGGCCGACGATGTGGACGATGCCCTGATTGCCCGTCGGAAGGTCGAAGAATGTAACGCCGGTCTCGGCGCAGTTTTTTCGGAGTTCCTTCACCATCGCGTCGGCGAGAGGATCGGAGAAGGGTTCCGCACGCTGGTCGGTCGGAACAATATGATCGACAGTGGCGAAGGTGCGGTTCGGGTAGAGGACTTTCAGGCCAAGATCTCGCACCATCCCGAAGGCCTGCGGGCTTGTCACCTCATGAATGAGGTGAGTGCCGATCAAAAGTTGAGTCCTGCCGTCGGGGAGCGTGCGAACGGTGTGTTCCTCCCAGACCTTATCGAGAAGCGTTTTGGCCATAGTCATTCCAATCTAGCGTGATCGGGGCAACTGGGAAAGTGAAAGTGAAGGAAACCTATTGTTTGCGAAACGCTACCAGGCTCTTGAGATAGTCATCCGGAAGTCCAAAGTCGAACCGCTCGGCAGTCGTCATTTCAAGGGCAATGTATCCTTCGCGCTGCCGTTGGATCTCCTGGGCACGGGTTAACTGGAACTCTCCGCTATCCCTGATATTGTCACGGATCATTTCCTCAAGGATGACGTAGATGCTCGGGGATAGCAGATGCATGCCGAACCACCCCAGAAAGACATCCTCTTCCAGGCCGTCGACGCGTAGTTTTTCGCGAGCAAGGTGGATCTCCGGTTTTTCGATGATCAGGGAGACGTCGATGATCCTCTGATGATCCTTCTGACGTGTGCCGGCGATCGTGCCGTAACCCCTCAGTTCCTCGGAGGAGATCCGGTTGACGGCGGAGACGCTCTTGCCATCCGAGAGAGCCCCCGCCTCCACGAGTTCGCGGTAAGGTGAGAGGGGGCCACGGAAAAGGTGATCCCCCAGGCAGAGCAGGATCGGTTCTCCCGCCGCGAAATCCCGTGTTTGGTAGACAGCATGTCCATAGCCCTCCTGCTCATGTTGGATGGCGAAGCTTACAAGCTCGCTGAGATTCGCCATGCTCCGGGCCTCCTTGTGTAGGATCGGATATTTCTCAAGACGTCTGAGGTATTCCCCTCCTGGACCCGCGAGATAGGCGCGGATGGTTGCATCCTCTCCGGGTTGAACGATCATGCAGATTTCATCAATTCCGGCGTCGAGCAGTTCGATCAGGTGGTAATGGAAGAGGGGGCGGTTGATTCCATCCCGTCCAACGACTGGAAAAAGCTCTTTCTTCACGGCATGGGAGGCGGGGAAGTGCCTGGTCCCGAGTCCGGCGACCGGAACAACAGCCTTGCGTGGGCGGACGGTTTTCATGCCTTCCTCCCTGACCATCCGTTGGCGCTGAATCCGTACCTGCGTGCGCCGAATTCCATGGCTCCCTGAGAAGTCCCCTCAAAAATGTCCGGCATCACACCAATGCGGCGTGAGTATTCCTGGGCGATCGCGGGGATTTCCTTTTTCAGGGCCGCCTGTTTTCCAAAAACGGCAACCGTTCCCCCAGTGCCTCCACCGGTTATCTTGGCGCCATAAAGTCCCCTGGAGGGACCGCGTTTACGCACCGCATCGACGAGGAAGTCGACGTCCGCTACGGAGAGGTGGCAGTTGGATCGATAGCTTTCGTGGGCCGCATACATCAGCTCTCCGGCTTGGATCAAGTGGCTCTCGTTTCCATGGCTTGCTTTTATCAGATGATCCATGAATCCGAGGACACGCTCGTTCTCCTCCACGGGGTGGCGGGTAGGTCCGACGACACGATAAGTGGCGTCGTATTGGATCGTGGTGACTGTGTCGTCATGCGTCTTGTATCTGGCCAGGAAATCGGAACCGAGAATGCTCTCCGGGAGTTCCTCTGCATATTGGGAATGGAAATCAGCAGGGGTGAGTTCGGTGAGAAAGTTGATCGGCCTTTTGCCGGTCTGGGCGCGGAGTTCGTTGATGATCTTCTTCCCCATGAAGGCCCCGATGCGCGTGTCGCCGTAAGGATTTCCTGCCACGGAGTGACGTACCATCGAGTTGATACCCACAAAACCTGTTCCTTCCGGAATATCCACCTCTCCCATGACTTTCCCGGGACGGCAAAGGATATGTGTTAATTTGCCCTGACGACCGCAGGAGATGGCGGTCTGATCCATGATGCCGCAGGGTGCGCCAACCACATGGTTTTCGGCCATCTGTCCTAGGCTGGCGATCCGTTGGCCGTCGAGGCCGAGTCCGAGGTAGGCGTTGAGGCAGGAAAGGGTGCCGATTTCGACCGCAGCGGAGCTACCGATGCCGACATTCATAGGTACGGCACTCAGCAGGATCATGCTGAAACCGAAAGGCATCTTGACCGATTCCTCCTTGAGCAATGTGAAGATGCTTCCGCCGATGTACGCAGCCCAGGAGACCAGAGGACTGTCATCAAAGAGATTCCTCATTTCGCCGTAGCCGCAGAGGCCATCCCTGGAGTTGAAGAAATCAAGCGGAATACGAGTCTCTACGGGGAGGTTGCGCGCGCCGACCTGGATTGTCCTGATCCGAAGAGTGCGGTCGGTGCGGGGCTGCAGAGCCATGAGCATGCCATGGCCAAGGACAGCCTCGCAGACATTCGCACCGGAGTAATCGGCAATCCCCCCGATCACATCAAGGCGGGCAGGAACGCGAGCGACCCAAATTTCTCCACTCGTAAAGAACCCGGCAAGGCCTGCGGGATCGGTATTTGGTTTCTGAAGCAGTCGTTCGAATTCCTGTACCTCAAAGGGGAGGGAACTGGTGGTCATGATTCCTATAAATCAAGGGATCCGCGTTGGAAGACAAGGTTGGAGTCAGATTCTTATTTCCTAGCTTTTCGCCTCCCCTTAATCTCCCAAACATCATGTCCAAACTGCCAACCATTCTCTATACCAAGACCGACGAGGCTCCCGCCCTGGCCACCTATTCTTTCCTGCCAATCGTGCAGGCTTTCACGAAGCACGCCGGGATCGCTGTCGAACTACGCGACATCTCCCTGGCCGGGCGCATCATCGCCGCTTTTCCCGAATTTCTGTCAGAGGATCAGAGAATCGGAGATGCCCTGGCAGAGCTTGGTGCCCTGACCCTTCAGCCCGAGGCGAATATCATCAAGCTTCCGAACATCAGCGCCTCCATTCCTCAGTTGAAGGCGGCGATCGCTGAGTTGCAGGCCAAGGGATACAAGCTCCCCGATTATCCGGATAACCCGCAGACCGAGGGCGAGAAGGCCATCCGTGCCAACTACGACAAGATCAAGGGAAGTGCCGTGAATCCCGTCCTCCGCGAGGGGAACTCCGACCGCCGTGCCCCGAAAGCAGTGAAGGAGTATGCCCGCAAGCACCCTCACTCCATGGGCGCCTGGACCGCTGATTCCAAGACTAGTGTCGCCACCATGGGTAAGAACGACTTCTTCTCCAACGAGAAGTCGGTAACCGTATCCGAAGCGACTGATGTGAAAATCGAGTTCGTTGGTGCCGACGGCACGACCAAGGTTCTTAAGGAAAAGACCCCTCTCAAAGCGGGTGAGATCCTCGACAGCACCGTCATGAGCAAGAAGGCGCTCGTCGCTTTCCTCGGTGAGCAGATTGCCAAGGCGAAGGCCGATGGAATCCTCTTCTCCCTCCACATGAAGGCGACGATGATGAAGGTCTCCGACCCGATCATCTTCGGCCATGCGGTCGAGGTCTTCTTCAGTGACCTGATTGCCAAGCATGCCGCGGTGATCAAGGAACTCGGAGTTGATTTCAAGAATGGCTTTGGTGATCTTGTTGCCAAAATCCAGACGCTGCCCACTGACCAGAAGGCTGCTATTGAGGCTGATATCCAGGCTACTCTGGCAAACGGTCCCGCCATTGCCATGGTCAATTCCGACAAGGGAATCACGAACCTTCATGTTCCAAGCGATGTGATCGTCGATGCCTCGATGCCTGCGATGATCCGTGCTGGAGGTAAGATGTGGGATGCCGCCGGCAAGACTCAGGACACCCTTGCTGTTATTCCTGACAGCTCCTACGCCGGTGTTTATCAGGCGGTCATTGATTTCTGTAAAAAGCATGGTGCGCTCGATCCGAAGACCATGGGATCTGTTCCC
>CAIKYN010000247.1 GCA_903831635.1 uncultured Spartobacteria bacterium | reverse complement strand
CGTGACGACATCGCCGTTCACGATGGCGGCGATTCCGTTGATCACCTCCTCGGCGGCAGGGAGAGTCGCCATTCCGCCAAGAGCGGTCAGAGCGACTACAGAGAGAAAAAATGGTGAAAATCTGATGGAGATCATAATGAAAAGACGCCGAAGGAACAGAGGAACAGTATCGTTTCTAAACCTTCAACGCCTCCAGAAAGCGCAAAATCTCAGAAAGCTTGGAAGCCGGCTTGGAGGCCGTCAAGCGTGGAAACCGATGTCCAATAAGAAGGTAGTCACCACGGCGGGTCAGCATCAGTCGCTCCCCCCGTGTCTCCACTTTGGTAATTCCCTTCGAAGCGGCAGCACGACGGATTCGTTCGGTGACAAAAAGATGACTGATCTCCTGTGGCAGAGGACCGAATCGATCGCGCCAAGCCCTTGCGATCAACTCAAGTGCCGCAACGTCCGGAGCCGAGGCAAGGGATCGGTGCGCCTCAATCCTAAGCCTGGCCTCGGGAAGGTAAGTGGAGGGGATGAAAGCCCCGCAGCGACTGATTTTTGGCCCACTCTCAGGTTTGGGAGTTACACGGGCGAGTTCCTCGGGAGTCATCGCCACAAAATCGAGCCTCAAGACCGACTGGTTGCCGGGGTCAAGTTCACCGGATCCCGCAGACTCCCCTTTCATTCGGGCAACAGCCTGACGAAGCATCCGGCAATAGAGATCGAAACCAACGGCCGCGATCTGACCGCTCTGGGCGGTCCCGAGTAGATTTCCAGCACCACGGATCTCCAGATCACGCATCGCGATCCTGAAACCGGCACCGAGCTGGGAGTATTGACGAATCGCCTGCACGCGGCGACGTGCCTCTCCCACCATCATCATGTCGCGCGGAAGCATGAGATAGGCGTAGGCCTTCTGGCGACCGCGTCCGACTCTCCCTCGGAGTTGGTAGAGATCGGCGAGCCCGAAGCGATCGGCTCGGTCGATGATGATTGTGTTGGCATTCGGGATATCAAGACCGCTCTCGATGATGGTCGTGGAGACCAAGACATCGGCCTCACCCTCCACAAAACTCTTCATCACTCCCTCCAGTTCCCCCTCCTCCATCTGCCCGTGACCAACAATCACACGGGCTCCGGAACAGAGTTCACTGATCCGAGAGGCGACCTTCTCGATCGTTCCGATCCGGTTGTGCAGAAGATAAACCTGGCCACCCCGGGCGCGTTCGCGCTGGATCGCATCCCTGATCACACGCTCATCGTAGGCACAAATCACCGTCTCCACCGGTTGACGATCAGGAGGCGGCGTCTCGATCACCGACATATCGCGGGCACCCATCAGCGAAAGGTAAAGGGTTCTGGGGATCGGGGTTGCCGAGAGTGTGAGCACATCGATTAGACGGAAGCGCTCTTTCAGAGCCTCCTTATGCTTCACTCCGAACCGCTGCTCCTCGTCGACGATCACCATGCCGATATCCTTGAAGATGACATCCGGGGAGAGAAGACGGTGCGTTCCCACGACCAGATCGACCGAACCATCCGCCAGTCCCTTGACCACCTCGCGCTGCTCGGCCGCCGTGCGGTAGCGACTCAGCAGCTCGATCTTCACCGGATATTCGCTCATTCGTTCACGAAGAGTCCGAACGTGTTGCTGCGCCAAGACCGTTGTCGGGGCAAGGAAAACGACCTGCTTACCTCCCATCAATGCCTTGAAGGCTGCGCGCAGTGCAACCTCGGTCTTCCCGAATCCAACATCCCCGCAGAGAAGACGATCCATCGGTCGCCGGGATTCCATGTCCTGCTTGATCTCGGAAATGGCACGGAGTTGGTCCGCGGTTTCGCGGTAAGGAAAGCTCATCTCCAACTCACGTTGCCAGGGGGTATCTGGACCAAAGGCATGACCTTGTCCCGTTTCCCGTTCGGCTTGGAGTTTCAGCAGACGCCCCGCATAGAGGAACACCGATTTTTCCGCGGCCTTCCTCGCTTTCGACCACTTGTCATCGCCGAGTGACGAGAGGTCAGGAGCATGTTTCCCGACGCCAACATAGCGCGAGACCTGCCAGGCCTGGTCGATCGGGACAAAGAGACGCGAGTCATTTGCGAACTCGAGTGCCAGGACCTCCCCTTCCGTGCCGTCTGCCGCAGGGAGACGCTGTAATCCAAGGTAGCGCCCAATACCGTGCTCCGTGTGCACGACAAGCTCCCCCTCGGCAAACTCCGTGAAATCGATGGCGGAACGTGAGGCACGCTGCTTCTCCCGGCGTAAGTGAAGGCGCCGAAGCCTCTGACTGGCCGATCTCCCGAAGAGCTCGGCATCCGAGAGAACAGCCAACTTTCCAGCAGGAAAGCAGAAGCCTCGTGAAATGGAGCCGAGACGCATTTCCGGGAGATTCTCCCCCGAGGAGAATTCCGGAAGCGCCGAGGCAAGCTCCCGGAAGCGCTCAGACTCGCCCTCCGTGGCGCTCAAAAGCAGGATGCGCCACCCCTCTCTCCTCCACGAATCCAGCTGGCGGAAAAATTCCTGCCTGCGGGCCTCATCAATCACAAAATCACCAGCACCAAAGGATGCAAAAGGAATCGGATCAAAGGCCGTGATCTCGTGTTTTTTCGGAGGTTCAGCAGACTCTATCGTCGGGGCGGACGAAATAGCCAATCGCTTGCCGTGAGGCGTGAACGGCTGCTCCCCGGCTTTTCCGCTCGAGCGCTTGTCTTTACTGCCCGCTTCCTCCTCCAGTCCGATCTCCACGACCAGATCTTCTGGTTTCCAATAATCAGCCAATCGGACACTTGGACGATCCGTATCTCCCATCTGGAGCACACATTCATCAACCTCACCCACAGAGGTCTGTGTATCGAGATCAAACTCCCGGATCGAGACGATCCCCTCCTCATCGAACTCGAGACGGCAGGGTATCGACTGTTGCCATGAAAAAAGATCCAGAATACCGCCCCTCAGGGCGAATTCACCACGCCGCGTGACCTGGGAGACCCTCTCGTAGCCCGAATCCTCCATGGAGACAATCACCTTGCCCGGAGATCCCTTCCATCCCTTGGGAAGTGAGAGAAGATTACCGGTAAGGTCAGCCACCGAAGGGACAAGCTCTTCCCATTGAGAAGCGGTAATCACCGGGGCCAAAATATCACCACCGGCAATCCGCCCAAGAAGGGAGATTCTTTCCGATGCTGTTTCGGGATCCGGGAGGCCGAGACCCGCAGCTGGAATCTCCAAGTCAGGGAAGAGGGTTGCCTGATCGATCCAGACCGCAAGCTCCGAGGCAAACTCTTCCTGGGAGCGAACATCACGGCAGACAAACCAGATGCGTGATCCTGCGGGCATCTGGCGCGCCGTGACAGCTGCAAGAAATGGCCATGCCTGTTCAGAGGCATCACGGATCTCCAGGAATCCACCCGAGTCGTTGCGGGGACTGACCCCGGCTAAGAGCTTACCTAGCCGCGGATGGGCGCCAACCGCATCCAGTAGATCGTTATGAGCGCCGGAGTAGCCCATGATTTTCCAAATAGGTGTGCGAGAGCGCCAGCGAGAGAGAGGGATCTTGAAGGATGACTCCATCCAGCGAGGAAACAGGCATGATGCCGAGACGGGAATTCGTGACCGCTAGGGCAACAGCTTTCCTGAGATCAGCAGGACGCAGGTCGCGTTCCAGCACCAGATGGTTCCTCTTCACCCAACCAAGCAGGGCTCCGGAGCGGGCACCTCGTGCTAGGGGAGGCGTACAGAGGACTATTCCTTTCCTTGTTCGTCTCCAGACGAGCAGGTTGCCCATGGCACAGGAGATGGCATACCCCTTTGCATCGAGCACGATTCCCTCGTCGGCTCCATTGGTACGGGCTTTAGCAATCGCCTTGAGATGCTCGGCATAATTACCAGATTTCTCACCCCAGTGGTCGCCAAGGAAGGGTCTCTGCAAAACCGTGAGGCGAAATCCCTGTGCGAGTTCCGTTGCCGTCGGAAAATGGGATGGTTCCCAGGTCAGGTAGCATCCCGCATGACGAATCGGAGCCCCCGGAGCCCCCTCACCGGCTGTTAGATAGATTCGTAGCATGCCATCGGCAAGTGAGGCGCTTGCAACAAAGCGCTTCAAAGCAGCAGAAAGGGCTCGGGAAAACGGAAAGCCGTTACGCCTTGCGGCCTCCTCGAGGAGCGCAAGATGCTCAAGAGCGAGGAGTGCCTTCCCATTTCGGACCGCAATACTTTCAAAGAAATGCTGACCATAGCGAAATCCGCGGTCGTTCAGCGGCAAGCCCGATACGTGAGAAACAAGAGAGCGTCCATCCCAGCGCCATGCCAGGAATCCCGAATCGGATACTCTCCTAGTCACAGGAAGACAATCACTCCTCCGCCGAGGAAGAGCCACGGATGCCAAGTCGCTCCAAGCGCTTGCGAAGAGTGGCCCGGGTAATTCCCAGAAGTTTGGAGGATCTGAGCTGGTTATTGCGGGTCATTTCCATTGCCCTCTTGGTGAAGTCCTCCTCTACCCAGGGAAGAAGTTCGCGGTCACCGCTCTCCCTGATCAGGGCCTCAAAGAGGGACCGGGCTGCCTCTTCGACGCTCAGAGCGTTCAGGGCAGTTCCTGAGGCATGAGCCGCATCGGTGACTTCAGAAGCGTTTGCAACCTGACCCAATGGAAGATCTTTTGGTAGAAGGACATCGCTTGTCGCCAGCACGCAGGCACGCTGGAGGGTGTTTTGCAACTCGCGAACATTACCGGGCCAGGGGTAGGCCTGCATGACCTTGATGGCTTCCGAGGAAAGCTGCAGAAGCGGACGATGCTGCTGCTGGGCGATTCGGGATAAGAAATACTCGGCCAGCAATGAGATATCCTCTGAACGGGCACGGAGCGGGGGGAGATGAATGCCTACCACATTGAGTCGGTAATACAAATCCTCGCGGAATTCTTTATTCGCAATTGCCTCCTCCAGATTCCTGTTCGTCGCGGCGACAATCCGGACGTTCGACCGAATGGTCGCATTACCTCCGACGCGGGAAAACTCCCCCTCCTGGAGGACACGGAGAAGCTTGCTCTGAACGGCCAGAGGCATCTCGCCTATCTCGTCGAGGAAAAGAGTGCCTCCATTTCCCTGCTCGAAGCGACCGATACGCTGAGTGGCGGCCCCGGTGAAGGAACCCTTCTCATGACCGAAGAGCTCGCTTTCCAAAAGATTCTCGGGAATGGCTGCACAGTTGATCGCAATAAGGGGCTTCTTGCTTCTCTCGCTGTAATTGTGGATCGCGCGTGCGACCAACTCCTTGCCGCAACCGCTCTCTCCGGTAACCAGCACAGGGGCATCGCTCATCGCGACGCGACCCACCATTTTAAAGACAGACTGCATCGCCTCGGACTGACCGACAATATCGTCGTGGTACTGCTCGACCGTGAGTGCCGGCTTCGTCGGGGAAGCTGCGCGAAGTTCAGCGGCAGACTTCAGCGCGGTATCGACAACGACCTTCATGGTGAAGGGAAGCGATTCCTTGCGAAGGAAATCGAAGGCGCCGAGCTTCATCGATTCGATCACCGCCTGCGTCGTCCCGTAGGCGCTCATGATGATCACCATGGCATTCGGGGACTCCGCACGGATCTTTGCCAGGAGGTCGAGTCCCCCGGAAGGACGCAGGTGCATCTCCGTGATCACCAGATCAGGCTTCTCCAGGCAGAAGATCTTGAAAGCGTTGGCGGAATTTGTCTCCGTGATCACACGGACGCCCGAAGCCTTGAGTTGCTGGCGGACCCAGTCGAGAAAGTCCGTCTCACTGTCGACGACAAGCACGGTTTGGGTGGTCGGTGCACTACTCATAGTTATCAGGAAGCGTTCGCGGTGATGGGAAGGTTCTCAACGGAGGAGCCGTAACGTCGATCCCGCGAGGCATAGTCTAGAATAGCCGCATGAAGATCCTCAGCCCCGAAATCGGGCCAGAGTTTACGGGTGACATGAATCTCCGTGTAGCTGAGCTGCCAGAGCAGGAAATTGGAGATCCTCATTTCCCCCGAAGTCCTGATCAGGAGGTCGGGATCCGGCATCGTCCGGGTGTAGAGATGATTGGATATTGTTTCCGCAGTGATCTGGGAGGGTTCGAGTTTCCGCTCTCCAACCTCTACGGCGATGGAGCGCACGGCATCCACGATCTCGTCGCGCCCACCATAGTTCAAAGCCAGAGTCAGCGTAAGTCGGGTATTGTGGGAGGTCTCCTCAATGGCCCGCTCCAGACGCTTCCGAGCAGGCCCCGGCAGGTCGGCGATTCTGCCGATCGCGGCGAGACGAACGCCGTTCCTGTTCATCATGGCAACCTTTTCGGAGAGGAAGCGCTCCAGTAGCAGCATCAGTCCCGCCACCTCATGGGCCGGACGCTTCCAGTTCTCCGTCGAGAAAGCGTAAAGGGTCAGGAACTCCACCCCTTCGTCAATGCAAGCCTCGCAGATCCTTTCCACATTGAGCGCTCCCTGCTCATGCCCTTTGAGACGGGGCCATCCCCTTTCCTTGGCCCAACGACCGTTGCCATCCATGATGATGGCGGTGTGACGCGGCACCTTGGAGAGAGAGGTGTTGCTCACGGGAATGAATCTAACTCGGATCTCTCCCTTATTAGAGTTGGATGGTCTGCGCGCGACCAGGACCGACGCTGACGATGGAAAGCTTGGCGCCGCTCAGCTTGGCGAGCATCTCCGCGTAGCGACGGGCCTTCGGCGGAAGATCCTTATACTTGCGGATGGAATCTGTCGGAGTGAGCCATCCTGGCATGCTCATGTAGACGGGGCGGCAGCGCGCCAACTCTCCTGCATCCGTCGGAGGTGTGTCGAGCACAGGACCTTTGCCATCAATCCGATAGCCGGTGCAAACAAGGATTTCGGGCAAGGCGTCAAGGCCGTCGAGGTTGGTGATGGCGAGTTGATCAACACCATTCACCATCGTTGCGTAGCGCGTGGCCACCGCGTCAAACCAGCCGCAGCGACGTGCACGCCCCGTGGTCGCGCCGAATTCACGTCCCATACCGTGAAGCATGTCACCAATTGCATCTTCTTCCGTGGGAAGAGGTCCCTCACCAACGCGGGTGGTGTAAGCCTTCACGACGCCGATCACCGTATCGATGCGATTAGGAGCAATGCCGGATCCGGTGCAGGCTCCTCCGGACGTGGTATTGGAACTGGTAACGAAAGGATAGGTGCCATGATCGATATCCAGGAAAGTCCCCTGGGCTCCCTCGAAGAGGATCTCTTTCCTCGCATCCATGGCTTTGTGAAGGAAGGTGACTGTGTTCGTGACAAAAGGCTTCAGCACCGTGGCGGCGGCCGTGTACTCGGCAAGCACCTTGGCACCATTGATCGGCTTGCCACCCAGGCCCTTGATCACGGCGTTGTTTTCCTTGATGCGTTGAGCGAGCTTCGTCTTGAAAACATCGGGCCTAACGAGGTCGGCCATACGGAGGCCTGTACGGGCGGCCTTATCACCATAGGCGGGACCGATACCCCTCTTGGTGGTGCCGATTTTGTTCTTCCCCTTAAGGGCTTCACGGCGCTCATCGAGAGATCTGTGATAAGGCATCACGAGGTGGGCACTATCGCTGATGAGAAGATTCTTATCCACCTTGATTCCACGTTCCTGCAGCCCTTTGATCTCAGCTACCAGAGCGACCGGATCAATCACGACACCATTACCGATCACGCAGATTTTTCCTTTGCGCAGGATTCCGGAAGGAATGAGGTGGAGGACATATTTTTTGTCTCCATCAACGATTGTATGTCCGGCATTATTACCTCCCTGGCTTCGCACAACGATATCCATGTCGCCGGTCAGGACATCGATGATTTTTCCTTTGCCCTCATCTCCCCACTGGGAGCCTACAAGAATGGTGTTTGACATGGTATTTAAGCTAAAAAGCCGGACAAGAGTCCGGGTAAGTGGTCAAAAATCGCCACTCCGTTCCCTCTTTGCAAGGATAAACCCCCCTTTTGCATTCCCTCAGGATGCCACGATGAGATTGAAAGGACTCCCCAGCTAAGGATACAAAGAGCCTATGGTACACCACTGGCTCGTGAAATCAGAACCCTCCGCCTACGCATGGGAGGATCTCGTGAAGGATGGCAAGACTGCCTGGACGGGCGTTAGGAACTTCCAAGCCCGGAATAACCTGCGCGCCATGAAAAAGGGAGATCTCGTTCTTTTTTACCAGAGCGTTAGCGCCCCCTCAGTTCGAGGCATCACCCAAGTAGTCAAGGAAGCCTATCAGGATGGCACAGCCCATGAGGGAGACTGGAGTTGCGTCGATCTCAAGAGCGTTCGGAATCTCCCCACCCCTGTGACCCTTGCAGAAATCAAAGCCGATCCGAAACTCGCGGAGATGGCATTGATCAAACAATCCCGCCTCAGCGTGATGCCCGTGACGCGGGAGGAGTATAAACGCATCCTTGAACTTGCCGGGATGAATTAGCTCCCCGCTCGTCTTATTCGTCCAGGACGGCGAGATCGCTGGCGGTCACTCGCAGCACCTCCTCAACGGAGGTTAGCCCCATGGAAGCTTTGCGCCATCCATCCTTTCTCAGGGGAATCATTCCATCCTTGGCAGCCTGTTCAGCAAGCTCATTTCCGGTAGCCCTTTTTTGGAGAAGCTCCTGCAAAGCATGGGTCACAAGACAGATCTCCATGATGGCCAGTCGCCCGGCATAACCGCTCTGACGACAATGCTGACATCCAACAGGCTGTCGAAGACCGCCGGCCAACTCCATCGGAAAACCGATCCCCTCCAATTCCTCACGAGAGATTTCAGATGGTTTAGAGCATTTCGAGCAGAGTTTCCTGACAAGACGCTGGGCAAGGAAGGCACGGACGGAAGAGCCGACAAGGAAAGGTTCCACGCCCATATCAATAAGACGGGTAATACCGCCGACAGCATCATTTGTGTGGAGAGTACTGAAAACAAGATGTCCAGTCTGCGCCGCGCGGATGGCGATCTCGACGGTCTCGCGGTCACGCATCTCACCGATCATCACGACATTTGGATCTCCACGCAGGATACTGCGCAAGGCGCTGGCAAAGGTCAGATCGATCTCAGGCTTCACTGCGATCTGAATGACCCCATCGATCTTGTGCTCCACAGGATCTTCGATCGTGATGATGCGGCGTTCCTTGACATTGAGAGCACTGAGGAAGGTGTAAAGCGAGGTGCTCTTTCCGCAACCGGTTGGGCCGGTTACCAGCACAATGCCATTCGGCATGGAAATCAGTGAGCGGATAATCTTCTCAACGCCCGCTTCCAACCCGAGGCGCTTGAAGTCGAACTGCTCGGCCCCTAACAAACGCAGGCTAACATTCTCTCCATGCACGCAGGGGATGGTGGCGACACGCACATCGATGGGCCGCCCCTTGTGCTCCAGCGCGATGCGACCATCCTGCGGCAGGCGCCGCTCGGCAATATCGAGCGAAGCCATGATTTTAAGACGTGATGTGACCGAATCCTGAAGAACCTTGATTCTCGGCGGAACAGGGGCCTCGTGCAGGACACCGTCGATGCGGTATCGGATGCGAAGATCATGACCGAGTGGCTCGAAATGAATATCAGTTGCTCCCTGTTGCAGTCCCTCGCGCAGGATCTGATTCACGAATTTCATGACCGAGGCCTCGGGATCCTCGCCATCAAGGACATTGACCTCCTCTTTCTCGACAAAGGCCTCCTCATCGCGTCCCTCGAGCAGTTCTTCAAAGGTTTCCGCTCCCACACCATAAGCTGACTTCACTGCTTCGGTGAGACGACGACGCGTGGTCATGACCAGATGGACGGTTCCCGGATGATGGTGCGTGACTGCCTGCCATGCCGCATGGTCGAAGGGATCCCATACAAGAAGACTGAGCTCGTCGGAAGCCGACGTCACCTCTTCAACGGCTTTTTCAGAATCAATAAGTTTTTCCCTCGGTTGTTCGGGAAGAATCTGGAACCCAAGCGCCAGACGCGCAGGAAACGTCGAGCGAACGTTCTCCGCTGGCTTCACCTCATCCTCTTCTCTCCAATCCATGCCAAGCAGGGCGGCCAACTCCTTCATGAAATCATTTTCAGGAACGGTACCCGTCGCGATGACAGCAGCCACTTGGGACTGCTGGGAAAAAGCCGCGCGGGAGAGAGCCTCGCGCACGGCATCCACATCTCCGCACCCGGCACTGACCGCCGCAGCGAGCAAAAGCTCCGCCAACCCATTGGTGATGGGTTGAGAGGAAGTTTCCGTTGCCGGGGCCATCATTGAACTATCTCCCAAGATGGTTCTGCCGCAAGCGCGCTCTTATCAGAAGGAGCGTTCCTATCGGCTCACGCTGTAATCGAACCAGTCGAACAAGGCCTTGTTTGTGCTTTCCCCGCCTCGCGCCGTGGCATAGAGGCCGAAATAAGCGCCAGTGTAGCCCCCTGCCACCTGGGTGGAGAGGTAGCGGGTTTCCCCGGTCGCCAATTCGATGAGATTCCCAGTGGCCCCAGCCAAGAGGCGGTAGGTCTTCTTGTCCGCAATGATCCGTAACTCGACAGGACCTTCAGCTATCGTTTGGCAGGCGACCTCAGCGATGAGGGTTCCGATGCGCCGACGAACGATCACCGAGCGCTTCCCTCCTCTCTGGGTAACGGCAACTTCGTAGTGATGCTTGTTATCAGCGAGGACACAGAGTCCGGCTTCTTCGTTCTCAGAGGTTGGATTAAAGTCTAGCAAGGTCGCAGCCTCACACTCGAAATGCTCCTGACGACGACCAACAAAGGCGGGCGAGTCCTGATCGTCGAGTGTCGGATTGCCACAGGAAAGGCGGAGCGATCCCGGGCGCTCGGAAAGGGAGTAGAGCGAAGGATCGGGGTTGCGGAGATGGTTCCAGGCAAAACCGAGCGAGGTAGCGTCAAAGTCATCACGCTCGGGCGATGCAGGCCATGGGCACGGTGTCATGGGGCGGTTAATCTCCATCGTGCAGAGAACCTTCTCCCCATGGTTCACGACGGGCCACCCGTCGATCCACTCTACGGGTGCAAGGTATGTCTCGCGGCCGAGGTGGTGCCAGGAGTACTCGCCATAGCGGTAGCCGAGGAAGACGATCCACCAGTTTCCATGGTGATCCTCAAAGAGATCGCCGTGACCGGTTGACTGAATGTCGTTCATCAGGCTCCGGTGAGTAAGGATGGGATTGTGAGGGCACGACTCGAAGGGGCTCGTCACACCATAAGGATCACGGGACCGGGCGATCGTCACCATGTGACATTCCGCAGTGCCCCCTTCGGCAAGCGTCAGGTAATACCAATCGCCGATGTGGTAGAGATGAGGGGCCTCGGGATAGGACCCTCCCGTGCCGGGCCACAGAAATTTTGACTCCGTAAGCTGCTTGCCTGTGGCGATGTCGATCTCGCACTGATAGGCGCCTCTCACGGGCGCCCACCCGGTTCCGTTGCTCGTGAAGTAGACCTTGCCGTTGTCAAACAGCAGCGATGGATCGATCCCCTTCTGCGCAACCCAGATCGGCTCCGACCATTCCCCGGCAGGATCTTCGGTCCAGACATAGAAGTTCCCACCCCCGGTCATGTTGGTGGTGACCATGTAGAAACGTCCGTCATGATACCGGATTGTGGGGGCATAGATACCGTCCGAGGGTTTGACACCCTTCAGAGGCAGCTGGCTCTCGCGAGTCAGACAGTGACCGATCTGCCTCCAGTTCATGAGATCCCGACTGTGATAAATAGGAACTCCTGGAAAGTACTCGAAGCTGCTGTTGACGAGGTAGTAGTCCTCGCCGACTCGGCAGATG
>CAIKYN010000246.1 GCA_903831635.1 uncultured Spartobacteria bacterium | reverse complement strand
CTCTTATAGGCGTCCTGAAGTTCCACGTACTTGCCAACCACGGCGATCTTCACACGACGCGAAGGATGCACGATCGAATGGACGATCATCTTCCATCGCTCCATGTCGGCAGGAGGTGTCTCGAGATGAAGTAGCTTGCAGACCTTCTCATCCAGGCCCTCCGCCTGAAGCATCAGGGGGAACTCATAGATAGAGTTCTCAACATCCCTCGCCTCGATCACGGAGCTGATCGGCACATTGCAGTAGAGGGAGAGCTTCTCGCGGACATCTTCTTCCAGAGGCTTTTCCGTACGGCAAATTAGCACCTCGGGCTGGAGACCGATCTCACGGAGTTTGGCGACACTCTGCTGGGTCGGCTTGGTCTTAAGTTCACCGGCAGCCTTGATGTAAGGAACGAGGGTCACGTGAAGGAGAATCGCATTCTCATGCCCCACCTGAAGAATGAACTGGCGGATCGCTTCGAGGAAGGGAAGTCCCTCGATATCCCCTGTGGTGCCGCCAATTTCCGTGATGAGGACATCGGCATTACCAGCCTGCTCAAGGGTTCGGATCCGGTTTTTGATCTCGTCGGTGATGTGAGGGATCACCTGAACAGTTTTGCCGAGGTAATCGCCGCGCCGCTCCTTTGCAAGGACGGTCTCGTAGACCTGCCCGCTCGTCAAATTGTTGTCTCGGGTAAGCACGCACTTGGTAAAGCGCTCATAGTGCCCGAGATCGAGGTCGGTCTCCGCTCCGTCGGCCAATACATATACCTCACCATGCTGGAGAGGATTCATCGTGCCGGGATCGACATTCAGGTAGGGATCAAGCTTCTGCAGCGTCACTCGCAATCCGCGATGCTCCAGAAGAGTGCCCAAGGAAGCGGCTGCGAGGCCTTTTCCAAGAGAGCTGACCACACCACCTGTCACGAAAATATACTTCATGGACTGGAGAGCATAGGGAGGCCCGTCGGAAAATCCAGCTCGGCCATCGGCACGGTGAAAGATTTCCCTTAATTCCCCATCCAGGGGGAACTGGTTTTCAAAAAGTCACCCCGAGTAACCGTGCAAAAAGCTCCCGGCGGCGTGTATGCTCTTCATCGCTAAGAACGGAAACCATGGCACCGAAATCCCCCTCGGGAAGCTCGATCCAGGAGCGGCATCCTCCGAATTCTTTTCTCATGGGGAGTGTGGAGGCCGGTTCCAGTCTGTAAACCCGAACAAAGGCGACATTGATGCCATTCCCACCGAGAGAACCGGACTTAGTATCATAAACAAAACGCTCCTCGATCACCGAAGCATCGAGCACATGGAGTTCACTCAAACGATGAGCGACCTCCTTATCGTCAATGCGACCACTCCATTCCAGGATTGCTGCATAACTTACCGTCACCTGCTCGGGTGCCTGCTCCGGGAGAACTGCATCCTCCTTTCTCACCTTATCGATCTGGCCGTGGAACCACGTGGGGAAGAGGTAGAACTCGTCATGATCAAAGCCAAAGCCGCTCTTCCCCTCGGCAATACCGCCTTTACGGAGAATGACACTCTGCTCCCCGCTTCCGAGAGCCTCACAGACCAAGGCCCATTCTTTGAACGCAATAGCCATGGAGATAACTCTGAACGAAAAAGGAAAAATGAAAAAGGAGGAAACTCCCGCTCCATGCGCCTAATTTGTAACTTTCGGCAAACAGTCTTCCAAATTTTTAGTCTAAAAGACTCTCTCGGCATCATGCAAAAGCACGAAGAGGTGCTTGTTCTGAATCAATCTCTCTCTTCGTGTTCTTCGCCACTTGAAGTGACACTTCCAAACTGGATCCCTTTTTTCATTTTTCATTTTTCATTTTTCCTTCAGCCTTTTTTCCCATGCGCCACGCCTTTGACCTGCATCTCCACACCCATTACTCGGCGGATGCATGCGGCTCGCCGGAAGCCATGATTCAGGCAGCAAAACAGCGCGGCCTGAGCGGTATCGCGGTCACCGACCACAACACCTGCGACGCCGTCGCCCATCTCACCAAAGCGGGACTGATGAGAGCGGATGGACTTCCTGTTGATGGCTTCCTGATCATTCCCGGCGTCGAGGTCTCCACAGCCGATGGCCATCTTCTCTGCCTGGGCGTGACTCTTCCGAACATGAAGGGAGTACCTGCTCTCGAAGTGGCCGCGGCCGTGAAGGAACGGGGCGGGATCTGCATCGCCCCCCACCCCTACGACTCTTTCCGCGCGGGCATCCGTGAAGAGATCCTCGACCAGCTTGATCTGGCGGCTCTTGAGACCTTCAATGCGGCCGTCACCCTGCGTGGGTTCAATGCCAAGGCTGCGGCCTACGCAACCCGTCGCGGCCTTGCCGGCACTGCTGCGAGCGACGCGCACCATGCCTCTGCCGCCGGCATTTGCTCGACCGCGTACGATCTGGCCGAACTCTCCGTCACCGCTGTTCTCAACGCCATCCCAAAAGGGGGCGAGCGAAACGAAAACTACCTCTCCTTCTCGGAGGGAATGAAAAAGAATCTCGGTAATTGGTTCCGCGTCTTCAATTCGAATCCACGGCCTGAAGCCCAACCAGCTCCATTGATCTGGGACGACGAGAACCCCTCCTCAAAGTAATCACTTCTCCAAAAAAGCTTCCTCCATCCCCGAGCCGCTCTATTACCCATTCCCCATAACTCATCCTGTGATCGAAAAACATCTCGTCCAAATCACCAACGAACTCGGCCTTCAGGCCCGTCAGGTTGCCGCTACCGCAGTACTTCTCGAAGAGGGTGCCACGGTTCCCTTCATCGCCCGATACCGCAAGGAACGCACGGGGGAACTCGATGAGGTAAAGATCACCGCGATTAGAGACCGCCTAGAGCAACTCGAGGTGCTCGATAAGCGTCGTGAGTCGATTCTTGCATCTCTTGATGAACGCAAACTCCTCACCGAGGAACTCCGCGTGAAGGTGGAGACGGCAGCCACGCTCAATTCGCTTGAAGATATCTACTTGCCGTTCAAGCCAAGGAAACGCACCCGCGCGACCATTGCCAAGGAACTTGGATTGGAACCCCTCTCGGAGATTCTCTGGGCTCAGGATCCCTCAACCGATCCTGAGGCTCTCGCCGCGCCTTATGTGGGCAACTCCGTGACTGTCGACGCCAAGACCTCGACCGTAGATTCCGTGGCTGCCGTTCTGGCGGGAGCCCGAGACATCCTCGCGGAGCGCATCAATGATGATGCCACAGCCCGTGCCCAACTCCGCAGCCTTTACCTGAACAAAGGAGTCATCAAATCAACACTCATCTCAGGCAAGGAAGAGGAAGGGGCGAAGTTCAAGGACTACTTCGACTGGAGTGAGCCCGCCGCCACGGCACCCTCGCACCGCATTCTCGCCATGCGTCGCGGTGAGACCGAGGGATTCCTCTACTTCCGCCTCACGCCTCCCGAGAGCGAGGCATTGGGGACCCTCTACAGCCTCTTTGTGCGGGGTAATTCCAAGGCCGCAGATCAAGTGAAGCTCGCTTGTGATGATTGCCTCAAGCGTTTGTTGGGATTCGCCATGGAGGTCGAAGCACGCGGTTTCTACAAAAAGAAAGCCGACGAGGAGGCGATACGTGTCTTTGCCGATAACCTCCGGGAGCTCCTGCTCGCCTCACCGCTCGGACAGAAGATCACCCTCGGCATTGATCCGGGATTCCGCACCGGCTGCAAGGTCGTCCTGCTCGACCGTCAGGGAAAACTCTTGGCCAACGAGGTTATCTACCCGGGCCGGAGCAGGGGGGAGGAACTCGAAGCTGCCGAGGCTATCCTCAATATGGTCCGCCTCCACAAGGTGGAAGCGATCGCCATCGGTAACGGCACAGCCTCGCGCGAGACCGAAACCTTTGTGAAGAAGCTGAAGCTTCCCTCTTCCATCCAGATCGTCGTGGTCAGCGAGAGCGGTGCCTCGATCTACTCGGCGAGCGAGATCGCCCGTGAGGAATTCCCCGATCTTGATCTCACCGTTCGCGGAGCGGTCTCGATCGGACGCCGTCTGATGGATCCGCTTGCTGAGCTTGTAAAGCTTGATCCCAAGTCGATCGGTGTCGGCCAGTACCAGCATGATGTCGATCAAGCAGCTCTGAAGCGCTCCCTCGACGATGTCGTCATCTCCTGCGTGAACAAAGTCGGTGTCGAACTCAACACTGCTTCACGCCATCTGCTAGCCTATGTCTCTGGTCTCAACTCCCGGACTGCCGCCAGTCTTGTCACCCACCGCGATACCAACGGCCCCTTCAAGTCCCGTGCCGAACTTCTCAAGATCAGCGGCCTGGGGCCAAAGGCGTTCGAGCAGGCGGCTGGTTTCCTGCGCATTCGCGATGGGGCACATCCCCTCGATGCCAGCTCCGTCCATCCGGAGCGTTACGAACTCGTCGACCGCATGGCGTCCGATCTCGGCTGTACGGTGCAGGATCTTCTGCGTGATCCGGCAAAGCGCGCCGCAATCAAACTTGACCGCTACGTAACCCCCGAAGTGGGACTCCCGACGCTCAAGGACATCGTGGCTGAATTAGCGAAACCGGGACGTGATCCCCGAGAGCAGTTCGAGGCCTTCAGCTTCGCCGAGGGAGTCGAGAAGATGGAGGATCTCCAACCGGGGATGAAACTGCCCGGCATCGTGACGAATGTCACCGCCTTCGGAGCCTTCGTTGACATTGGGGTCCATCAGGACGGACTCGTTCATATTAGCCAGATCAGCGATGATTTCGTGAAGAACCCTGCCGAATTCCTCAAGGTCGGCCAGAAAGTCCAAACAACCGTCATGGAGGTCGATTTGCCGCGCAAGCGCATCGCTCTCTCACTGAAGACCAAGGTTGATCTCACCCCTCGTGATCCGAAGGGTTCGCCGGGTGGCGATCGCCGAGGCCAAGGAAGAGGCGAGGACCTCAGCCGCTACATGCGCAACGATTCCGGAAAGCCAGGAACGGGTGGAGACTGGTTCTCCCAGGCTCAGCAGAAGAAATTCTAAAAGCGATCCCAATGACCGCAGCCCCCAAAAACTCCGCTTTCCGGGTTCTTCTAGCGAGCCTTGCGGGAACGGCGATCGAGTTCTTCGATTTCTACATCTACGCAACGGCAGCAGTCCTTGTTTTTCCGAAACTCTTCTTTCCTCAGGGCGATCCCACGGCGGCCACGCTGCAATCACTGGCGACCTTCTCCCTGGCCTTCTTCGCCAGGCCGCTAGGTTCGCTCTTTTTCGGTCATTTCGGTGATCGGATTGGAAGAAAAACGACCTTGGTTGCAGCCCTTCTGACGATGGGTCTCTCCACGGTCTTGGTCGGGCTTCTGCCGACCTACGCCTCAATTGGCCTGGCTGCGCCTATCCTTCTAGCCCTCTGCCGTTTTGGACAGGGCTTCGGTCTCGGAGGGGAATGGGGTGGCGCAGTGCTGCTTGCCACCGAGAATGCTCCTCCCGGTAAACGCGACTGGTACGGCATGTTTCCCCAGCTTGGAGCTCCGATCGGCTTCCTCTTCTCCGGGACCATCTTCCTTCTGCTCAGCAAGCACCTCGATGCCGGAAGTTTCCTGACATGGGGTTGGCGCGTTCCCTTCCTTGCGAGCAGCGTGCTGGTGCTCGTCGGACTCTATGTCCGGCTCAATATCACCGAGACGCCTGCTTTCTTGGAGGCGTCGTCCCGGAGAAGTCATGTCGCCCTCCCGATGCTGGATCTCGTGCGCAACCATCTCCGTCCTGTGATTCTCGGAACGTTTGCCGCGGTCGCGACCTTTGTGATTTTTTACATCCTTATCGTCTTCTCCCTCTCGTGGGGCACAACGCATCTGGGCTACTCCCGTGAGACTTTCTTGATCATCCAGCTTGCCGGCGTACTCTTCTTCGCCCTCTCGATTCCCTGCACCGCATGGATCTCCTCGCGCATCGGACGTCGGAACATGCTCCTTCTGGCGACCGTGGCGATTCTGCTCTTCGGCCTCTGCTTCGGACCGCTCTTCTCTGCTGGAACTCCCGGCGTGATCGCGACACTCATTATCGGTTTTCTGCTCATGGGGGTCACCTACGCACCACTCGGGACGTTTCTTTCAGAACTCTTCCCTGTGGAGGTCCGTTACACCGGAGCCTCGATCGCCTTCAACATCGCCGGAATTCTTGGTGCCTCTCTGACTCCCTATCTGGCTACATCGCTTGCCATGAGCCACGGGCTTGGATCCGTTGGATTCTATCTCGCCGCCATGGCGCTGATCAGCCTTGTTGCACTGCTTTTATCGCCAGGAAATCAGACTAAGGAAGGCGTCGGTAATAGCGCAGGGCTTCGATAGGAACCCCGAGTTCCTTCAGTGGATAGATCTTCCCCTCACCATGCGAGGAGGGGTCACGGATGAGATAATCAAACCCCCGTTTCCCAACAATCACAACGAAGTGTGTGATACCGCTCGGCAGCCTGAGGCGCACGATCACCGGATTCCCGTGCAGGAGATTCCAATCGATCAGGCCATAGGAAGGAAGGGCTTCGTAGTTCTTTTCGACAAGACCCGGAGAGTATTCGGCAGCCGATTCCCACTTCAGCCACGCCTGCCCCTCATAACCATTGTGCTGTTTTAGAAAAATGTTGAGGCGCCCCGGATCGGCATCCATTCCATAGTGGGAGAGCAGCATCGCCGCTGAAGTAACAGCACACCCCTCCCCCCGCATGGAAGCGGGAGTATTCCCGAGTTGGTCATTCCCCCACTGCGGATCACCCTGCAGAAACTGCGGAACGGAAATCACGATCTCACCTGGGATCGGAATCCCACCACTTGCGCTGATCGGATGCGGCCACCAGCAAAGAGCAGCACCGGAAATAACCACCAGCAAAAGAACGACAGATCCCGTAAGGATCCCCTTTGCAGATAAGCTAGATTGATTGATGCTGTGCGGTGATGACATCGCGGATTTTTGTTATCTCCCTTACTACTGCGATTCTTTCCATGAGCATGCTTCATGCGGAAGCAAATCCAAGCGACATCAACCATTTAGTCCTGGAGTCCATGCATCAGATGCCGAGCGGGGGCGGATACTCGACCTCATCGAATGCAAATCGTGAACTTCGGGATGCTGTCACGACAACGAGCGGCATGTTGGAGATTCGACCCTCACATGCCACACCGAGCTACTGCTCCGAGGCGACCTATCTGGTTTTTCTGAAGACCCTTTCAGCCCTTCAATCAAGTCACCAACTCTCCCTCAGTCCCGAAACTGTTCATGCCTTAAAGCCGAACGGGCAACCCGACGGCACAGGGATCTGGGGACGCTGGAATGCCAATGGTCCAGGAACGGCGCGCCTCTTCTACGAACTCGGACTCGGACCCAACTTCACCGATCTCTCGCAGGCCCAACCAGGAGATTTCCTCAAGATCTTCTGGAACGATGGAATCGGTGCCACCGAGCATGGTCATTCGGTGATTTTTCTGCGTCAGGATTCAACCGCCAGAACCCTTACCTTCTGGTCCAGCAACCTTCCACAAAACAATATCCCCGGCGGTTATGGGGAAAAAACCGTTCCGCTGAGCCGCATCCATCGGATGCTTTTTTCGCGCTTGGAACATCCCGCGAACATCAATCGTCCCCTACCCCACTCAGACAGCTACCTCTCCTCCATGGAGCACCGCTCCTCCACACCTGCCGAGATGGAAGAGAAGTGTGGCATCCTGCGGTAGATCTTAAAACTTCCCAGGATCAACCCGGCCGCCACCAGATAGGCGAGCCCGCTCCAGGCGATCGCTCCGCTTATGCGAGCCATGGGTGTTCCTGATCCATAGGTTGAGAGGATCCCGACGGCTAAGGGACCAAGGGCCCCACCTCCCCATCCAAGAAGATTCATGAGTCCCACCACAGAGGCCCGTTGGCCCGGCTCCACAAACTCAAAGACCGAGGCAAAGATCCCGCCATCATAAGCTCCCTTGCAGAAACCGAAGCAGGCCATGGCGACCATCAGCATCCCCATCGTTGGTGCCATGGCAACGGCCACCACGCAGAGCGACCCAAGCAAGAGACCCGAGGCCTGCACTACCATCCGCCCCCCCCGAAGCTTGATCACAAGGCGGTCTGCAAGGATGCCTGAGAGCGGAGCACCGAAAGCACTCGCCAACTGGATCGCCGCCACGGCGGAAAACCCTGCAGCAACCAAACCCAAATGAAACTTCTCAAAGAGGAACGTCGGCGCCCAGATCAGGAAGATCGATCCGACGCCATTCGCGCAGGCGAAGGCCAGCATTAGCAGGAGCACGCCGGGTTTCGAGAGTAGGGTCCGCAACGTCTTTAGAAATCCAAGGGGTGCCATGGATTGGGATTCAGTCGTCGAGTGTATTTCCGAAGAAACTCGGCGCGGTTCCCGAAGTCTGAGCAGAAGCAGAAGCGAAACCACAACTCCCGCAGCCCCAAAGCCGTAGAAGGCCCAACGCCACCCATAGCGCTGCGCAAGCACTGCACCCAGCCATCCACCCGCGATCGTTCCGATATAAACGGCAGACTGATGCAAAGAGAGCGCCGTCGAACGCGTCCGCGTCCCATGGTAGTCAGAGAGCATTGAGGCAGCCGCCGGGAAGTAGACCGATTCCCCCAGTCCGATCAACGCCCGCGCCGAAACAAACTGCCACAGCTTCCAGCACCATCCCGTAAGCGCCGTCATGATGCTCCAGAAGAAACATCCCCCCAGGATCAGCCCCTTGCGCGAGAGGCGATCCCCTGCAAATCCGGCTAAGGGAGCCGAGGCCGCATAGACCCACATAAAGGCGCTGCCGATCAGGCCGAGCTGAGCTTTGGAGAAGCCAAAGTCCTTTTCCAACATGGGAAAGAGACTGCTGATAGCCTGACGGTCCGCGTAGTTCAGCATGCAGACCAGCCAGAGCATTCCGAGCACGATCCATTTCTCGCGGGCATAATCAGGAAGCGGCTTCATCGGGTGGAGAATTTACAATTTCCAAATCCAGCCTGATTCCGTTGTGATGTCACTTCTTTCATGGATTCCTCGGACTTGCCCTCCCATCTTCTGACCCGTGACGCCGCTGCGGTCTGGCATCCCTTCACCCAACATGGGCTTGGAAGGGAACCGATTCCCATGGCCGGAGGCTCCGGGGCCGTGCTTCGAGATACCGAGGGCCGTGAGTACCTCGACATGATCTCCTCATGGTGGGTGAATCTTCATGGTCATGGTCGCCCCGAGCTGGCTCGCGCGGTCTCCGATCAGATCCTGAAGCTCGATCATGTCCAGTTCGCGGGAGCCACGCACGAGCCTGCCGTGACCCTAGCAGAACGCCTGTTGGAGAAAGCCGGGCTGACCGGAAGCGCGAAGGTCTTCTACTCCGACAATGGCTCCACGGCGGTCGAGGCCGCCCTCAAGATCGCGCATCAGTACTGGGTGAATCGCGGCACCCCACGGCGTCTCTTTGCTACGCTGCGGGGTAGCTATCACGGGGATACCGTCGGGGCCATGAGCGTGGGACGGAGTTCCGGCTTCTTCAATGCCTTCCAAGGAATGCTCTTCGAGACCCTCTCCCTCCCTGTTCCACTGGTCTTTGAGGGATTTCTCAATGAGGAGGGAGAGCAGGCTGCATTAAACGAAATCCGTCGGACACTCGAAACCGATGGAGAGAGCATTGCCGGCCTCATCGTCGAGCCCTTGGTGCAGGGTGCGGGAGGGATGCGCTTCCATTCTCATCGTTTCCTGAAGAAACTCAGCGAACTGTTTCGCGAGCATAGCATTCCAGTGATCTATGACGAGGTAATGACAGGATTTGGCAGAACGGGGAGTTTCTTCGCGTATCAGCAGACCGGATTCATTCCGGATCTAATCTGCCTCTCGAAGGGAATCACCGGAGGGATCCTCCCCCTCGCGGTCACGATCGCATCGAATGATCTCTTCGATTCCTTCCTTGGCAACGACTTCTCCACCGCACTGGCCCACGGTCACAGCTATACGGCGAATCCCGTCGCCTGTGCTGCCGCTCTTGCCAGCCTTGATCTCCATGCGTCGTCGGACTCCCTGGGTCAGGTCGCTCGCATTCATGAGCAGCTGCATCGACATCTTGATCTGATATCGAGTCATCCCTCAATCAAGCATCCACGCGTACTGGGAGGAATCGCCGCCTTTGATCTGGTCGCTGATGATACGAGTTACTCAGCGTCAGCAGGAAGGCAGCTCGCAACATTTGCACAAGAGCACGGGATTTTACTCAGACCCCTCGGAAATGTCCTCTACATCATGCCCCCGTACTGCATCACAAATGAGCAGATCGATCGGGCGTTTGGTGTGATCAAAGCCTTTTTGAACAATGCTGACCGGGAAAGTCAGGGCGTTGCATGACCAGAACCTTTCTGGCAAAATCGCCGTTCATGATCTCCGCTCTCGGACGAGAAACCATTCGGATTGTTTCGGGATTCGGCGACATCGCCCTATTCACCGGCAGATCGTTCAGTGCCGCGGCCACTACAAAGCGCCTTTTCCGCAGGGTCATCCGTGCCATCTATGAGCAGGGGACAGTCTGCCTTCCGGTGATCTTGATCGTCGGTCTCTTCACAGGACTCGTCCTCGGCCTCCAGGGTTACCATATCCTCAGCCGCTTTGGATCAGAGGGTCTCTTAGGGGCGATGGTCTCTCTGAGCCTCATCAGGGAAATGGGTCCCGTCCTCGCGGCACTCATGCTCATCGGTCAGTCGGGGTCCGCTTTGGCCGCGGAACTCGGCATTCAACGCAATAGCGAGCAGATCGTGGCCCTTGAGACCATGGGCGTGGAGAGTCACGGCTACCTTGTCACCCCGCGACTGATCGCCGCCCTGATTGTTTACCCCTTTCAGACCGCCCTCTTTGTGGTCATTGGCTTCTGGGGAGGGAGTCTCTCCGGGTCAGCGCTTCTGGGAGTTGATTCCGGTGTCTATTGGTCCTCTATCCAGAGAGCAGTCGAATCGCGTGACCTTCGGGAATGCTTCATCAAGGCGGCCGTCTTCGGCCTCCTCTCGGTCACCATCTGCGCCTATCAGGGCTTCCATGCCGATAGGAACCATTCGGAGACGGGAGCCCGGGCCGTCAGCGCGGCCACCACGCGTGCCGTCGTGATCTCGAGTATCATGGTTCTTGTCGCCGACTACGTGGTGAGTTCCTTTTTCATCTGATGAACCCTCCTTCAACAGACGCCCCGCTGCTCCAGGTCGAGCAACTCGTCAAGAGCTTCGGCGAACGCCCCGTGCTTGAAGGGGTCGATCTTCGCGTCCAACGCGGGAGCATTTTCACAGTACTTGGACCCAGCGGCACCGGAAAATCTGTCTTTCTGAAGTGCCTGGCCGGCGTCATGCAGCAGGATTCGGGGATGATCAGTTTCGAAGGCCGCCCCCTTGTCATCTCTGACAAGGAGACCCGCGCCGATTTCCGCAAACGCTGCAGCTTCCTCTTTCAGAACAACGCCCTCTTCGACTCACTCTCCGCTCTGGAAAATGTCTCCCTCCCGCTGGAGCAGACCACCGATCTTGATTCGCAAGAGATCCAGCAACGTAGCATGGATGCGCTAGCCCAACTGGAGCTCGAGAGCTACCGCGACCGATTCCCCAGCCAAATGTCCGGAGGGATGCAGAAACGCCTTGCCCTGGCCCGTGCCATCGTGACACGTCCCGAACTCGTCCTCTTCGACGAGCCCACCGCGGGGCTTGACCCGTTGCGTCGCAATGCCGTTTTCTCAATGATCGTGAAATACCAGCGTCGCTTCAACTTCACCGCACTCATCGTCACCCACGATGTGCCGGAGGCATTGGTGGCAAGCAATCGCGTGGCACTTTTGAACGGGGGGCGAATTTGCTTTGAGGGGACGCCCGGTGATTTCTCCTCCTCATCCGACCCCGTCGTGGCCGGATTTCGAGATAGTACCGAGGCCTTGCGTGAATCCCTTTACTCAATCCGGAGCGATTTTCAAGCCAGCTGAACTTTCTATGAAAAACACCAAACTCCAATTCTTGGTCGGGCTCTTCGTGCTGCTCGGAATCGGTGCCATCACCTACCTCACTCTCAAGGTTGGGACAGGCTCCTTGATCCAGGGAGAGACCTACCAGATCGAGTCCCGATTCGCGAATGCCGGTGGCCTTCACTCGGGAAGCAGCGTCCTGATGTCGGGTGTCACCGTGGGACGGGTTGAGGCCGTCAGGATGGAGCCTTCCGACTTCAGCGCGATCGTCACCCTGAAGATCACTTCAGTTCTTCATTTGCCGACCGACTCCATGGCCTCCATCAAGACCTCCGGACTCATCGGAGACAAGTATGTGGCCATCTCCCCTGGAGCCGATGAAACCATCCTGAAACCAGGCGAGCGGATCACCCTGACAGAGTCGGCGGTGGATCTGGAGTCCCTGATCGGAAAGATGGCCTTCGGATCAGTTGACAAAGGGACGAATACCAAAGAGAAAAATGGTCCAACAAACCCATGAAGAAACTTCTTCTGACATCACTCCTGATCGGACTTTTCACTGGCTTCGCTCATGGAGCGAACGATGCGGCTGAGAATCGACTCAAAGCATCCGTTGACGAGGTTGTCTCCATCGTCAAGCAGGCGAAGACCCGCGATGCCCTCATTGCCGCAATCAAGCCCCCTCTGGAGAAGATCCTCAACTTCGGTGTCATGACCCGCCGCTCGATCGGCCCTGCCTGGAAGCAGCTCACCCCAGCCCAGCAGCAGGAGGCGACTAAACTCTTCACCGTCATGATCCTGCGTACCTACACGGCGAAGTTCACTCCCGGAGAGTTCCCCCAAGTGGAGTTCAAACCCTCCAGTTCCACGGCCCTTGGCCGGGTCGAGGTCCCCACGACTGCGATGTACAAGGGCAGCCGTTACGATACAGTTTACCGCATGGAGGACCAGAGCGGTAGCTGGACCATCACCGATGTGGTCATTGAGGGAGTCAGCCTGGTTGCTGACTACCGTAGCCAATTTGATTCAGAGTTCAAGCAAGGTGGAACCGAGACTCTCCTCTCCGCCATGCGCCGCTCCGCAGCAGAGACCAAGTAACGACTCGGCCTCAACTCTCACTACCAATGAACATCACTAAATCCCCTCGATCCATCTGGTCTCTCCTTGTGGTCATCTCGGGATTGGCTTTTGCAGGAGTTCACGCAGAGACCACGTCATCGAATCAAACAAAGCCCGAAGTCACGATTAGCAAGACTGCCAAATCCGGCAAAGAGATTGCCTCACCTTCCAACTCGCAAGAGGACCCGGGTGATGACTACGCCAACATCAAGCACATCCCCGATCCCATCGAGCCAGTGAACCGCGGCACCTTCTGGTTCAATCATCAGATTTACCGCTACGCCTTCAAACCACT
>CAIKYN010000245.1 GCA_903831635.1 uncultured Spartobacteria bacterium | reverse complement strand
CTCTGAGGTGGGAACGCCTGCCTATGTCTATTCCGCCGAGACGATCCGCGGGAATTACCGCCGTCTCGATGAGGCGCTTGCTCCGCTGGGAGATCGGATGATCTGCTACGCCATGAAGGCGAACGGGAATCTCTCTGTCCTCAACCTGCTGGCGAAGGAAGGGGCGGGATTTGACATCGTCTCGGGAGGGGAACTTTTCAAGGTGCTCAAGGCCGGCGGTCGTGCGGATCGCTGCACCTTCGCCGGTGTCGGCAAGACCGCCGCCGAGATTGACTACGCGCTACGGCAGGGAATCTACAGCTTCAATGTCGAGTCGGAGGAGGAACTCGAGATGATCAATGCCGTCGCCGCCAAGGCAGGACTTGTAGCGCCGATCGCTATTCGCGTTAATCCCGATGTCGATGCCCCGACGCATAAGTACATCTCCACCGGTAAGAGTAAGAACAAGTTCGGTATCGGTCTCGACCGCGCCGCTGCCGTCTATCAGCGGGCCGCCTCACTGCCAAATCTCAAGATCCGTGGTCTCCAGACCCACATCGGCTCCCAGATCCTCAAGGCACCACCCTTTGCCGAAGCGGTCCGCAAACTCACTCCTCTGGTCCTCGAGCTCAAGTCCAAGTACGACTTGGAGTTCTTTAGTGTCGGTGGCGGTGTCGGTATTGTCTATCGCGGAGCCCTCTCCAGTGGTGACGCAGCATGGTGGAAGGGGAGCGGGGAAGACGGGGAAGGTGAGCGTCTCGCTCCCGAGACCTACGCTGCCGAGGTGATCGAGCCCCTGAAGGCGCTCGGCCTACGGATCCTCTTCGAGCCAGGCCGCTTCATCGTCGGCAATGCGGGCGTCCTTCTGAGCTCCGTGCTCTACCGGAAGTCGACCCCGACCAAGAACTTCGTGATTGTTGATGCCGGTATGAACGATCTCATCCGCCCTGCTCTCTATGAGGGATACCATGAGATCGAGCCGCTGAAAAAGCCGACCTCGAGTGTGCTGGAGAAAGTCGATGTGGTCGGTCCTGTCTGCGAGAGTGGGGATTTCTTTGCCCAGGATCGCGAGGTTCCGGTGCTGGCACCGGGCGATCGCATCGCCTTGATGAGCGCGGGAGCCTACGGGTTCGTCATGGCCTCCACCTACAACGCCCGCCCATTGCTTCCCGAAGTGCTTGTCGAGGGGGACAAGGCGACTGTCGTTCGCGCACGCCAGACTTGGGACGATCTGATCGTGGGGGAGCGGATTCCGACTTAATCCCCCTTTGGGGCTTCAGTGCAGTTTGAATGGAGACTTGGCCACAACTTTTTAGGAAGTTTTCTTCCTAGTGTGCCGTGGCGGGGGAGGTAGGAGTTCCGGTTGCTGAGGAATTCGTCGGTGTCGGTGCGGTGGCTGCGTTGGTCGCAGTCGTGATGGCCGTGGGGGCAACCGGAGGATTGGTAAGGAGTCCTCGGGCCGTAGTGATCCAGTCCTGCATGGAGGAGTTAGCCGGATAGTTCCTCACAAGCATCATGACCTCACCAAGGGCTCTGTTGGGTTGGCCGATGGCGGCGGTGTCCTGAGCCTTGCGGAAAAGTAGGTCGGGAAGACGGGTCTGGTTGAAGGTATCAGCCTGTTGCTTGGAGTTGCTCTCAGTCGCCGTCGTGGTTTCCTGTGCGATCTGAGCATCCCAGGTCTGAACGATCCGAGGATCATTCTTGGCCCTGAGGGGCCCCCGCACATTCTTCTCCATGATCGACTGGTAGTTTCCAGCGGAGGACTCGAAATCACTATCCGGCAGCAGGTCGGATATCTGGAGCCATTCGACCACGCTCGATTTATTGACCGATTGGTTGATCAGGGCGATGGCCTCGGGGTAGGGCTTGTCGGTCGAAGTGTTCTTGCCTGTTTTTTTCTGATTTCGGTTCAGCGATGAGCCTCCGACGTCATCATTAGAAGTCGGATCAGGGGCCTCTTGCTTGAGGGATCTCTGAGAGGTAAGTGTCTCAAGGTAGGCGAGGCATTCCGGAATCTGCGAGTAGGCATCGTG
>CAIKYN010000244.1 GCA_903831635.1 uncultured Spartobacteria bacterium | reverse complement strand
GTCTCGATCTCGAGCCAGATTTCCAGTTTACGTTGCTCCGTCCATAGGGAGCGCATCTCGGGGCGGCTGTAGCGTTCAATCATCGGGGAACTCTAGCGTCCCGACGTCACCAAGGAAGTTTCTTTTGAAATTCGTCCCCGTGTTTCGTGATTCTTGAAATGGCTCAAAAGGTTGCCATCCCTCACGTGCTTTGTAACTTCCTGATCACACCATGAAGCCCCGATTGAAGCTCTCTCTGATCATCGTCCCTGTGATCATTGGCCTGCTCCCCTGCCCGGTATCTGCCGATATTCCCTACAAGGGTTTTACGATCAATGAGTCCGAGTGTGCCACCTTGCCGGAGATGGCATCGATGACCTCGCGAACGGAGGAGCAAATGGATATGGTTACCAGCGTCGGGGAATCCCACGATCTGATCCGTTTTTTTCAAGGTTTGCCGATTGCGCTGAAGTCGATGTCGATTCCGGGAGGTACCCCGGGCCTCTATCTCGGAGGTCCTGGAGGGGGCGTGGAGATCTACCCAACCATCATCGTGATCGGCCATAAGCCCGTCCTCCTTCACGAAATGTTGCATGCCTACCACGACCGCGTTCTCAAGGACGGCTTCATGAATGCCGACATCGTTCGCTACTATCTCACGGCCAAGTCGCTTCACCTTTTCGACAATCAATCCCACATGATGTCGAATCAGCGTGAGTTCTTTGCCTGTGCAGCGACCACCTACCTCTTTGGAGTCACGGCGCAGGAACCCTTTACTAGAGAGCGCCTGAAACAATGCGATCCCGTGTTTTACTCCTATCTGCAGGATCTCTTCGGCCCGAGCGCAGGAACCTTTAAAGGATGGCTCTCGCTTCTGGAACACCCTCTCGAAACGCCTGTCTCATAAAGATCAGGTGATCTGCGCCTGTGCACACTCGCTCAGGCTGATTACTCTGAGAAGGGATTGATGACCCAATGCCATCGTAGTCTTAGTCACGGTTGAAATCCTCCGAGATCAGTTCCCCTTGCTCCGCTGGCGCGAGCGTCAGCACGATGATTTTAGAGAGATGATCTGAGCATTCATTTGCCATCCTCCCGTTTACTTCCCCGCTCGGGAGTACGATGTCATGAAACCATTAGGCCATCATGATACCCCGAATGGATAATCACCCAACGACTTCACTTTTGTGAGAATGAGCTGCTTAGCCTTAGCAACATCACTTGAGATTTTATCACGGATCTCCGACTCACTTTCATTCAACCGATTAAAGTGCGGTGTGGGATCCAGTGGCAACTCACCGACAGAAAGATGATGAATTCCAAGATCAAAGTCGTTCATCAGGTTATGGTATTTGTGATGCCATCCCAAAGAGATCGTCGGAATCCCATGGGACATGCAGCTAATCACTCCATGATATCTACTGCAGACACATAAGGTGAGGCTGGCAATGATCGCCCGGATCGTATCCGGCTTACTCCCAGAAACAATGCAAGGGATGTTAAGCTCCTTGAGCAGGACAGAATCACAAGTTGTATCGAGCATGTGTGAGATGCCGACAACATTGAACCCTTGCGCCTCAGCAAGTTCTCGGAATTGAGCTAGGAATACGAAGTAGTCCCGTGGATCACGAAGTGGCGTCACATCTCGCTGGACGCAACGCATGTTTGGGATAATTCCCAAGAGAGGCTTCTTTGTATCCTTGAAAATCTTTTGCAGAATCGGTGTAGCCGTTTGCGAACTTGTCGTCGGATAGACAAAAGCAAGGTCAGGACAATATTCTGCAATCGGCTTGCCTAGCAGTCCATTAATGCACTCTGCGGAAAACCTATCGCGAACCAAGACAACGGCATCCGATACCAATTCTGATAGCGCCTCCCTGTGCCGGTGTTCAAACGCCCCCCAAGTCGCTGGAAGAAATACGACTTTTGCTTTTGGGAAGTGCCGATGAAAACGGATTGATCTCTCGATGCGCTCCTGGAGAGTCGGCACGGGCCATGCATCAGAAAATTGAATGCTACCCAAAACAAAAATCGCATCGATTTGATTAGATAATGAGCTTAACCCTTTCGGGACTTCAGTGTGATTTACTAAATAAATCGTCTCAAATCCTAGGGATCGGATGAGTTGGATGGCGACATGCCGCATCATGAAATCCCCTGCATTGTCCAGCGCTCCACCACCCTTCAGTATTGCCGACCGCTGTTGGGATATCATTCT
>CAIKYN010000243.1 GCA_903831635.1 uncultured Spartobacteria bacterium | reverse complement strand
GATGCTCAGCATCCTGAGTATCGCGCTCGGTGTGGCCGTCTTCCTGGCCATCACGATTGCCAACCGTGGTGCGGTCGAGAGCTTTCACCGGGCGTTCGCCATGATCACGGGTAAAGCTGATCTGGAAATCCGGGGACGTGTCCCCGAATCTGTATTACCAGAGGTGATCAAAACCACCGGAGTCGCTGAGGCCACACCAATGGTCGAGGCGATGGTGACGCTACCTGATTATCCCGGAGAGTCACTCCATCTCGTCGGCATTGATCCTTTCACAGCGGCGGGATTGCTCACGCTCGCACCAACTTTCGGATCCGGAGAGAAAGATGGAGAGGGGGACCTCGCGGAGTGGCTGGGCGACGATACGGGGATCGCGCTCCTTCGGGAATTCTCCGGGAGGCACCATCTTAAGCAGGGGGATACGATCAGGCTCCAGGGAGCAGGTCCACCCCGTCAGCTGATCTTGCGCCATCTGATCCGGACGGATGACGCCTCAGCAGAGGGGCGCGGAGGGATCGCGGCACTCGATCTGGCAAAGGCGCAGGAATGGGTAGGGGAGTCTGGATACCTCAGCGCGATCCTCATCAAGCTGCGTGATCCCGCAGAAAAGCAGGCTGTCACGGAACGGCTGCAGCAGCTTTTGCCTCAGGATGTCACAGTACAACCCCCGGCGAGGCGAACGCAGCAGGTTGATATCATGCTTGCGGCTTTCCGTCTCAACCTCACGGCGTTGAGTCTGGTCTCCTTGATGGTAGGGATGTTCTTTGTCGGCAATTCTGCCGCCGCATCGGTGGTTCGTCGCCGCGTGTCACTCGGGATCCTTCGGGCCCTTGGCACCAGCAGGCCGATGATTCTTGCCATGGTTCTAGTGGAGGCGGCTCTTAGCGGATGCATCGGATCACTCTTGGGAATTCTCGCCTCGCCTCTGATCGCTGGAATTCTGGCTGCCCCAGTGGCCCAGACCGTGACAGCACTCTATTTACCAGTTGATGCCCATGGCGGATGGCCCTCCCCTCTGGAGGCGGTCGCCGGAATAGTCGCTGGAATTTTGGCTGCTCTGGTGGCGGCCTGGATACCTGCCCAACAAGCGGCGGCGGTCGATCCCACCAAGGTCCTTCATCCAGGAACGGCACCCGAGATCTTTCCCATGCCTGCCCTACCCCTCGCGTGCTGGGGAGCGGGTGTACTGCTGCTTGGATGTCTCTGCTCTCTCGGCGCTTTGTATGGAGGGGTGGCGTTGCTTGGATTCGGTGCAGCATTTTTTGTCCTAGCAGGGTTTTCGCTGATGGTTCCGTTGGTGGCGGTAGCGGCGGCCGGGCTCTTGCGGAGGGTTTTGGCCCGTCCCCTCTTGGCGCGAGGGGCCATCCTGAGGATAGCCCTCGAACAGACCATGCGCTCTCTGCATCGGACGGCTCCGACGATTGCAGCGCTTGCAGCCGCGGCGGCGATGACCGTCGGTATCAGCGTCATGATTCATTCCTTCCGCGGGAGTGTGATCACTTGGACAGGACGGACTCTGACGGCGGACCTGTTCATTGCACCTGCGGCCAATGAGCTATTGGGACTCGAGCACACGATGCCCGAAACAGCGACGGAGTGGTGGAGGAAGCAACCCGCCGTTTCCGCCGTGGGAACGTTCCGTGAGGTGGAGACCCGCAGCGTGGAGGGAGCACAGGTGACGCTCGGCGTGATCTCGGGGCCCGCGCGCGGATCCATCGATTTCCTCCATGGAGAGGTTACTAAAAAAACGAAGGCGCTGGAGCGCGGTGAGGGAGTGGCGCTTTCCGAGAGCCTGGCGCGGCGACTTAAACTCGGCCCGGGTGATAAGCTGGTCCTCTCAGGGCCGAGAGGACCCCTCACGCTAAACGTGATAGACCTCTATCGAGATTACACGCGCGATCGAGGCATCGCGATGATTGGAGCGGATTATTTTGCCAAGGTCTGGGGGGCCCAAGGGGTGCACTCTCTCGCTATCGAGTTCACTCCTGGAACACCTGAGAAGGTTCGAGATGATGTGATCGCGTCGTTTTTCTCTGCCTTTGGGGGCAAGGAGGCGTTCATCTGCTATAGCAACCATGCGCTGAAGGCCCGCATTCTGGAGATCTTCAACCAGACTTTTGCGGTGACGGCCGTGCTCAAAACCATTTCGATAGCGGTTGCGATCGGAGGAGTCATGTTGACGCTCGGCATCCTGGTCATGGAAAGGACTCGCGAGTTGGGCGTGCTTAAGGCCATAGGCGCATCACGTGGGCAGATAGTGCGCGTGATGCTTGCCGAGGCTTCGCTGATCGGCCTGCTCGCCAGTCTAGTGGGTATCGTGAGTGGAGCAGCCCTTGCCCTGGTACTGACATGGGTCATCAACAAAGCATTCTTTGGATGGAGTATTGATCTTGCCTACCCGTGGCCCGATATAGCTTTGCTTCCTCTATGGATGACGGCGGCAGCGCTTGTGGCTGGATTGATTCCCTCCCTCCGCGCATCGATGGTCCCCCCTGCAGCGGCGCTTAGAATGGAGTGATTTCCAAACGATGAAGAAAAATGGTTAAAAACGAAGGTGCGCACAGTAAAAAATGATACTTTTTGAAAAAAGAACTTGCACAACGGTAGAAATCCTATAAGTTTTTCTTATCGAAAGATTGTTCTGGGGGGAACAACAGGCCGTCGTACCATATGGTGCGGCGGCCTGTATCTTTTAGTGCTAGAACGGCTGCAAATAGGGTTTTTTAGGGCCTAGCTAGTTTATAAAGGCGGCCTGTGGATTTATTCAGCGGTTCCCAAGAGCGCAGGGAGTAGGCATACTATCATGATCAACGCCCAGATCCTTCATGCCGCCCCGTTTTAAAAACACCGAGGATCCAGAGCATCCTCCCGCCATGTCTGGAACACCGACGGCATGGAGAACCTTGGCTTTACTGGCTTTAGG
>CAIKYN010000242.1 GCA_903831635.1 uncultured Spartobacteria bacterium | reverse complement strand
GACTCCTCACAGATTCGTTGCTGCAAGCGACCATGGGGAAATCAGGTTGGAAAACCGTTCAGGAGCGCTTTACGCACGAACAGGTAGGGACCCGCCTTGGGACCGTTCTTCGGGAAATGATTCTTACTCGATAAAGAGTATGCCTGCACGTCTTCGGGCGTGCCGATTGCCAGGAAGATTTACCTTCGCCGGTCCTGAGGTTTCGTGAGATCTCAGAAGCGAGCCGACGAGTTCCACTTCGGTATAGCCAGTTTCCTCCACGCCGTGGCACTTGAGCCATGCATGGAGAACCCGACGGCGGAGCGCTGGATGAAGTTCCCTGAGCAGCTTCACCGAGAGTTTCTCGTTCGCGGCGATTGGTAATGAGAGCGAGGAGAGAAGTTCCCCTTCGTCAGCCAGCATCCGGGCATTTCGCACAATCGAGGTCTTGAATGAGGATCCAAAGCACTCCTCAATGAGGGGAAGTACCTTGAGGCGCAGTTTGTTACGTGAGGCCTCGGCAACCGCATTCGAGGTATCCTCTCGGAAGGGAATTTTCCTCGCTTTCAGATACTCCAAGAGCTCGCTCTTGAAGACTCCCAACAATGGCCTGTGGAGTTCAATGTCGATTCCCTCCACGCTACGTCTCGACAAAGGCTTCATCCCGGTAAGTCCGGCAATTCCCGAACCCCGAAGAAAATTGAAGAAACAGGTCTCGACCTGATCATCGGCATGGTGAGCCAGCACGATCCTGTGTGTCCGGTGTTTCTTCGCAATGAAGGCCAGGAACTCATAGCGGGCTGCACGGGCGGCTGTTTCGATCGAGAGCTTTTCCTCCTTAGCCTTGGCTTTCACATCTTCTGATGCACCTTCAAAAGGCAGATCCAATTTTGAGGAAAGCTTTTCCACGAAGGCAGCATCCGCCGCTGAGGCCCTTCCCCTAAGACGATGATTGAAATGCGCCACTACAAGTTTCCGATATCCGGCATCTAGCAGTAGGTGAAGTATCGCCACCGAGTCGGCTCCACCCGAAACGGCAACGATCAGCTTTTGACGAAGTGATATCCCATGGAGTTCTTCCTCAATTTTAGGGATCAGGGGATACGGAATGATATCCCTCTTAATCTTTCCTGCTTTCCTGAGTTCCAGATTCAAAAAACTCAGCCGATCTGAGCGGCACCGAAGTAGGGCTGAAGCGGTTCGGGCAGAATCAGCGGGCCACCCGGCTTGGTGTGCGTTTCAAGCAATGCCACGTAGAGGCGGGGGAGGGCTGTGCCGGAGCCATTAAGCGTGTGGCAGAAGGCATTCTTACCCTCGGCATTCTTGTAGCGGAGATTCATACGGCGGGCCTGATAATCGCCGAAGTGAGAGCAGCTCGAGACCTCGAGGTAGCCCCCCTGACCGGGTGCCCAGACTTCGAGATCGTAGGTGCGTGAGGAAGAAAAGCCGATATCCCCGGTGCAGAGCTCCAGAACCCGGTAGGGGAGCTGGAGGAGCTGCAGGACCTTTTCTGCATCGGCGGTGAGGGATTCCAGTTCTGCCGCGGCTTGCTCGGGCGTGCAGATCTTGACCAACTCGACCTTGTCGAACTGATGCATCCGGATCATGCCCCGGGTTTCGCGTCCAGCCGAGCCAGCCTCGCGTCGGAAGCATGGGGTGCAGGCGGTATACTTGAGAGGGAGTTCCGATTCTTGGAGGATTTCGTCACGACGGATGTTGGTCAGAGAAACTTCGGCTGTGGGCGTGAGGAAGGTTACTCCCTCATCAAAGCCGTACATGTCATCCTCGAACTTCGGAAGTTGACCCGTTCCCTCCATGCACTCCCGGCGGACAAGCACGGGAGGGGCGATCTCGGTGTAACCATGGGCACGTGTCTGGAGATCGAGCAGGAAATTGATCAGAGCCCGTTCGAGACGCGCACCAGCTCCGGTATAAAGGACGTAGCCGCTGCCGCTGATCTTGGCTGCACGCTCCAGGTCGAAAAGACCAAGTCGCTCCCCGATCGCCACGTGATCCTCGGGATTCATCGGAGCGGGTTCGCCCCAATGCTTGATCGCCACGTTGGCATCAGCATCATGACCTTCCGGTAGTCCGGGGGTTGGAAGGTTTGGTACTCGGAGAAGTAGGTCGCGCTGCTCGGCATCGAGTTCGGAGGCGGTGCGGCCGAGTTCCTCCATTTCTTCGGAGAAGCTCTTCACTTGGGCTTCCAGTTCCGAGGAGTCTCCCCCTGATTTCTTAATCCCGCCGATCTCCTTGCTCAGGCGGTTCTTCTCCGCACGGAGATGCTGAACCCTAGTCTCGCTTTCACGGCGGCGGGCATCGCAGGCCAGGATCTGGTCGACCAGATCGCTATATTGGCCGGAACGGGTAGCAAGGCGCGCCTTGACGGCGGCTGCATCTTCACGGAGAAGGCGGATATCGAGCATGGAAAAAAGTGAAAAGTGAAAAGTGAAATGTGAAAAGAGGAAAGGTACTGGTCAGGAGGTAAAGAGCTACCCCATAGCCTTCTCCAGAAGTCTCGTTGCCAAGGTCTGAGTGGCGGTATCGAGTGCGGCGAGAGCCTGTTTTAGCCGAGTTGTCTCTTTGGATGCCAATGCGGAGATGACTTCGGATGATTGTTGTTTAATCACCAAGACCTCTGATTCGGGAAGCTCGGATCCAAGTTGATCTAGGGCAGATTCCACCGCCGGGAGCATTTCTTCTGCCTTGAGACGGGCCTCCGTGAAGATCCGGGCATCCATATCCTCAAAGGCATGTTCCAGTGATCCCGCAAGCATTGCTTCAACGGCCTCGTCAGAGACTTCCACGGCGCTTTTGATCTCCACAATTTTTTCGCTGCCAGCAGCGGTATCCCTGGCCAAAACCTGAAGGATTCCGTCGGCATCAATCGAGAATTGAACTCCCACACGGGCCGCTCCTTTCTGCGAGGGGGGGAAAGGGATCTCCAAAGAGCCGAGTGTCCAATTATCCGCGGCCAGTTCCCTTTCTCCCTGAAGGACAATGATCTTCATTCCACTCTGGCCTGCCACAGCATTGGTAAACATCTCTCCGGCCTTGGCTGGTATGGTGGTGTTTCGAGGAATGATCACATTCATAAGACCTCCGAAGGTCTCGATTCCGAGCGAGAGAGGAGTGACATCGAGTAGTGCTACATTCCTGAGGTTTCCCTCGAGGATCGCTCCCTGTAGGACCGCCCCCAGGGCGACCGCCTCATCCGGGTGCTGGGAGAGATTCGGCTCTTTGCCGAAGATCTCAGCGACAAGTCGTTGCACGAGAGGCATGCGTGTCGAGCCTCCGACCAAGATCACCTGATCAAGCTCCCCTGATTTCACTCCTGCATCTTCCAGGGCCCTCAGGCAGAGGGTGCGTGTCCTTGCGATGACCGGCGCACAGACCTCCTCGATCTGCGTCCGGGTGAGGGGAATCTCAAGACTCTTTTCTCCCTCGAGAAATGGAAGTAGCACGACAGTCGATTCCTGAGTTGAGAGGATCTCCTTGGCTGTCCGTGCGGCCTCCTTAAGTCGGATGCTACTCTCAGCATTCAATGATTCGATACCGGCTTCACAAACGATCAATCCCGCGATGGCTTCATCCAGATCATCGCCTCCGAGTCGAGTGTCACCATGAGTGGAGAGCACCTCAAAGACTCCGTTGTCCAGTTGCAGAACTGAAAGGTCAAAGGTTCCTCCACCCAGATCGTAGACAGCCACTTTGGCGTTTTCTTGCAATCGATCCAATCCATAGGAGAGGGCTGCGGCGGTAGGCTCGCTCAGGATGCGGTCGACAGTAAAACCAGCAAGCTCTCCAGCCTTGCGCGTTGCGGCGCGTTGGGCGTCGTTAAAATACGCTGGAACGGTGATCACCGCGCTGTCAATTCTGGTTCCGAGCCGTTCCTCGGCAATGGATTTCAGCTTTTTGAGAATTTCCGATGAGACTTCTTCGGGCGTCAGATTCATTCCGTTGATAGGAAGAGTGACGGGCGATCCCGGT
>CAIKYN010000241.1 GCA_903831635.1 uncultured Spartobacteria bacterium | reverse complement strand
GGGGACCTTCACGCGGGAGGAGTCGCAGACATTCTTGAATTGGGCGAAGATTGCCTGGGCTGTTTCGGGTCGCAGGTAGGCGACATCGTTCTCGGTTGCCGTCGGCCCCACATAGGTGCGAAGCATCAGGTTGAAGGGGCGAGACTCGTTGAGGAGCCCTCCGGTCTCGGGATGGAAATCAACGGATCCATCGATCACATCGATCTTCTCCTCGCCGAGAAGTTCGATTTCCTCAGGCTTTCCGGCAGCGGCGCCAGCATTTTGAGCGATGAGCAGGCGGACACGCTTGCGGAAGCTCTCGATATGTTCACCCTGCTTCATCAGAACGGTGATGTTCCTGTCGAGATGCCAGTTTCCAGGGGCAGGTGTCTTGGCTCCCGAGAAGCGAATCACCGATCCGGCTTGCGGTTCGACATGGTCGGCGCGGACGCGCTTATTGGTGACAGTGCACTCACGCATCATGTCGGCGAAGGTGTCGACATGGCCACTGGCCTTCCAGATCGCGGGATGCATGATGATCGTGGCGTCGAGGCCAACGACATCCTCGCGGTCCCGCGTCATCGCGCGCCACCAGGTATCGCGGAGGTTACGCTTCAGTTCCGCTCCTAGCGGGCCATAGTCCCAAAATCCCCCGATTCCCCCGTAGATTTCTGAGGATTGATAGATGAAGCCGCGTCTCTTGCAGAGGCTGACGATCTTCTCCATGCAGGTTTCTGTGGCGACTGGTTTGGACATTGGAAAAGGGATAGAGGGTTAGAATGTGGAGAAGTTAAAAAGGAGGAGACTCAAGTTCAGGCAACCGGTTTCCTGGTGTAACTCTTTAACTTTTTTAGCGGTTTGTCATTGCTGATGCCACCGACATCAGAACGTCTCCCCTTGCAGGGTGACGCTGCCTGTTTTCGTCCAGAGGACACTGCCGGGGAGGGCTTCGATCTTACCCTTGCGTTCAGCCACCGTGTCAAAAGGAGCAAGGAGTGTTCCAGCCTTCAGGGCGGAGCGAATGGCAGCACGGAGCTTGAATGAGTCAAGAGAGAGCGCCGAGTCATCCAACTGGAGCTCGCTCAGGCGAATCCGTTCCGCACCGAGGCCTCCGGGCGATGGAGTTCCTGGGGAGAGCAACTCATAATGGAAAAGGAGATATTTTCCCGCACCTGCGGTGCCTCCGGCACCAAAGTCATTGAGTGACTTGAGAACCAGAATGGAGAATCCATCCACCCTGCTGATCCAACCATCAAACTCCTGAGGACGACTGCCCAACCTGGAGAAGGTTACGCGGTAATGATCAGAGGCGTTTGTGGGACTCACGACTGCCGAGCACTCATGTCCTGCCTTATCCTTAGTGCCCCACTGGCCCACCAACCAGGTATCGATACTCCGAACCGGACCCGAGGGGGGATTATCGTAGAGGCATCCCGAAAGAAGCAGCAAAATGCCAAGCAGAGGAAGGGTGCTAAGGATTCTATTCATGAAAAGGCTCGGGGAGGAAACCCCTCAAATGCGGGTACCGGAAGGAATGACTGCGTTCTTCGGGATCACGACGATGCCGTCACGAATGTAGTAACCATCGCCGTCGGAATTCGCATCCTTGTTGTGTGGAGTGATCACAACGCCGTCCCCGATCCTGGCATTCTTATCGATGATGGCATCCTCGATGATGCAATCCCTGCCGATGCCGATTGGAATCTCGCCCCAGGGGGTTCCTCCCTTGTCGGATTCGTAATAATCGGCGCCCATCACGATGGTGTTCTTCAGTCGCGCGCCCGGTTTGATCATGCTACGGATTCCGAGGATGCATCGTTCCAGGCGGGCTGATCGGATCTGGCATCCATCCGAGATCATGGCGCGACTGACAACAGTTTCCTCAATGACACTTGCTGGCAGGAATCTCGACTGAGTGTAGATCGGCGCCCCGGGGGCATAAAAATTGTAGGCGGGAGCGGGATCGCAGAGGTTGAGGTTTGCGTCGAAAAAAGAGCGGATCGTTCCGATATCTTCCCAATATCCCCGGAAAACATAGGCCTGAACATTCCTTGATCCGATCGTGCCCGGAATGATGTTCTTGCCGAAATCATCCATCGTATTGTCGAGACACTCGGCAAGCACCTGACGGTTAAAGATGTAGATGCCCATGTTGGCGAGATAGAGATCCTGATGTTCGGACTCATGGAGTTCCGAGAGCACCTGGGGTTTCATCCGAAGTTCATCGAGGAGTGCCGGATCCTTTGGTTTCTCCACGAAGCGGGTGATTCGTTGTGCCGAATCGGTCTCCATAATGCCAAATCCCATGGCAGCCTCGCGATTCACAGGGATGCAGGAAATCGTGATATCCGCTCCGCCGGCGATGTGCTGCTGGAGGACGTCGCGGTAGTCCATACGGTAGAGTTGATCGCCCGAGAGAATAATGAAGTAATCATAGTTCCCATCCATGAAAGTACGCAGATTCTGGCGGACTGCATCGGCTGTCCCCTGGTACCACGTCGATCCCTCGGGTGTCTGCTGTGCAGCAAGAATCTCGACAAAGCTTGGGGAGAAGTTGTCGAACTTGTAGCTCGCGTTGATATGACGGTGGAGGGAGGTGCTGTTGAACTGTGTCAGCACGTAGATACCGCGGATTCCCGAGTTCAGACAGTTGCTGATGGGCACATCAACAAGACGGTATTTTCCACCGATCGGCACCGCCGGCTTGGCGCGATCCTTGGTGAGCGGGAAGAGACGCGTTCCTGCCCCTCCACCCATGATGATGGCAAGGGTGCGGGTTGCTGGGGCGATGACATGCTTGGACTGCGCATTCATATTTTTTTAAGGATGGGTGGATGGATGGGGACGGAAGCATCTTGCGAAGACTCCCTCTGTTTGTCATCCTCTTAAATCGACCGAAATCCTTCTGAATGTTGGGTAACGGGCATCAAATCAAAATCTTATGTGTGGAATTGTAGGCTATGTCGGTCGTGCTGAGGCGGTCCCTATCCTTCTGGAGGGGCTTCGCCGCTTGGAGTACCGAGGCTACGATTCGGCCGGTGTCGCTACCCTCGAGGAAGGTATTATCTCTGTCCGTAAGGAAGTGGGGCGCATCGATGATCTCCGTAAAGCCATCGGCAAGAACCCGATCGGAGGAACGACCGGCATCAGTCATACACGCTGGGCGACTCATGGTAAAGTCACCCGGGAGAATGCCCACCCCCACTTCGATCGCTCCGGCAAGCTGGCCCTCGTTCATAATGGTGTCATCGAGAACTACGCCTCCCTCCGTGCACAACTCGAGGAGGAGGGGCATCAATTCCAGTCTCAGACCGATACCGAGGTGCTGGCGCATCTTGTTGGCCGCGCTTTCGACCGCTCCACCGAGCGTACCCAGGGAGCCCTTGTCACTGCGCTTCGGGAGGCTCTGGGACTGGTTGCCGGCACCTACGGCATTGCCATCGTGCACGCGGATCTTCCCGGAGTGATCGTCGGCGCGAGAAGGGGCAGTCCCCTCGTTCTCGGCATTGGCAAAGGAGAGCACTTCCTGGCCAGCGACGTGAGTGCCATCGTCGGTCACACCCGCGAGGCCGTCTACCTGAACGACTATGAGATCGCCGTCCTTACCGGCGATGGCTTCACCCTCTCCACCGTCCAAGGGAATGGTGCCGACTACAACGTCACCAAGGTCGAAATGACCGATGAGGATGTGGGTAAGGGGGACTATCCTCACTACATGCTCAAGGAGATTCATGAGCAGGTCCGCAGCGTCACCGATGCCATGCGCGGACGCCTCTCTGTTGAGGAAGCAACGGCGAAGCTGGGTGGACTCAATATGTCGAATGCCGAGCTCCGCACTATCGAGCGAATCGTTCTTAGCGGCTGCGGTACCGCCTTTCATGCCGCCATGGTCGGAGAGTACCTGATCGAGAGTCTGGCCCAGATCCCGACCGAATGCGAATACGCCAGTGAGTTCCGCTACCGCAACTTGCCGATGACCAAGGACACGTTGGTCTTTGTCCTGAGCCAAAGTGGGGAGACGGCCGACACCCTGGCCGCCCTCCGTGAAAGTAAAAGGAAGGGGCACCGCACCCTCGGTATCTGTAACAATGTGGCGAGCACCATCGCCCGTGAGAGCGACGGCGGCGTCTACATGCATGCCGGCCCCGAGATTGGCGTCGCAGCGACCAAGTCTTTCACCTCTCAGGTGACTATTCTCACGCTTATTGCCCTTCTGCTCGGCCGCATTCGGAACCTCTCAAGTTCCGCCGGAAGTCGGATCATTTCAGAGCTCAAGGCGCTCCCAAGCCAGATCGAGAAAGTCCTCAAGCTCGAGCCTGAGATTGCCAAAATCGCCAAGCGCTATGCACAGGCCAAAGTGATGCTCTTCATGGGGCGCCAGTTTAACTATCCCGTGGCCATGGAAGGGGCTCTCAAGCTCAAGGAGATTAGCTACATCGCCGCCATGGGCTATCCCAGCGCGGAGCTCAAGCACGGTGTCATCGCTCTAGTTAACCCCGAGACACCCTCCGTGGTAATCGCGCCTCATGACGCTGTCTTCCACAAGAACCTGAGTAATATCGAGGAAGTCAAAGCCCGTGGAGGTCCCGTCATCGCGATCGGAACCGAGGGTAAAGGGGAGGAGCTTTCTCTTATCTGTGATGACGTGATCTTGATTCCGGATGTTTCTGAAATTCTGACCCCGATCCTGACTTCCATCGTTCTCCAGTTCTTCGCTTACTATATTGCCGTCGAACTTGGATGCGACGTGGATAAGCCAAGGAATCTCGCCAAAAGCGTCACGGTCGAATAGGGACGCAGGGATTTTGGCGTAGGGCGTTTTTGCTGCTCGGTTGACGTAGGACTACTACGTCTTCCCTCGCGCGCCTAGCCCTCCATCCAAACTTCCTGCGCCCGGATCAGCCTCAAGTGGGACGGATTGAATCTTCATCACTTTTGAGAAGGTTCAGAATGGGGTGCTTGGGGGGAGGGGGTAAACCTTGCCCTCTTGGTATTCCGTTGCTCATCCGATGACAAGTGGGATGAATCAGCAAAACCACTTCATCAGCATTCCTTTCCTGAGTTCCTGCTTTCCAGATTAAAACTGCCCCCGGTTGTGACCTAACAGCCTTGCGCTTACTTCAGAATTGCCAGGACAATAGCTGCAAGCAGGAGC
>CAIKYN010000240.1 GCA_903831635.1 uncultured Spartobacteria bacterium | reverse complement strand
AGCCGGGAGGTCCAGCCTGTCTCGATGAACTTCAGATAGCACTCTTCGGAGGGGCCATAGATCTTATCACCGACAACCGGATTCCCGGAGTGGGCAAGGTGGATGCGGATCTGGTGAGTCTTCCCAGTGAAGGGAGTGCAATGAATCAAGGCGATAGGACCATGCTCCCGATGCGTCACTCTTTTCAGAACACGAAAGGCCGTATGCGAAGGCGCGCCGTCCGGGTGGACTCCGCGCTTCAGCCAGATCCGGGAATCCTGCACCTCGCCGAGCCTTAGGATCGGCTCCTTGATCTCCCACTGCTCCAGTGCCGGCCAGCCTGTGACAATGGCCTGGTACTCTTTCTTCACCTCTCCTCGTGCCATCGTCATGGCACAAGAACGGGCTGCGGCTGCATTCTTTGCCACGAGCACGATTCCGCTGGTCTCCCGGTCGAGTCGGTTGATCAGCGAGACCTGGCCTCCCCCGGCGATCTCGTAGGCCAGCAGCTCCTTGAGCCTATCCCAGAGCGTCACCGGATCACCCGGCTTACTGGGATGAACAAGTAGAAAAGGAGGCTTCTCCACGGCCAGCAGGTCGGCAGTTTCCCCGAGAATGCGGAATGCCCCGGATGAAGGGAGTGGTATCGAAGCTTGCTCGGACATGGTTGGCAGTTCATTTGTGAACGGCATGATCCGACTCGTCAAAGCCTCCCGCTCCTACGGCATCCCTCCAGTGACAGCCCTTGACTCTGTTTCGCTGGATATTGAGCACGGAGAATTCCTTGCCATAACCGGTGCCAGTGGCTCTGGGAAAAGCACACTGCTCAACCTGCTGGGTGGCCTTGACCACCCTACTTCGGGTGAGATCATCGTGGATGGAATCCATTTGGAGCATGCGGATGACAAAACCCTCACCCAGTACAGGAGACTGAAACTCGGGATCGTCTTCCAATTCTTCAACCTACTTCCCTCGATGACCGTTGTGGAGAATGTCGAACTCCCCCTCCTGCTTCGAGGGGATGCTCCGGGAGATGTTCGAGGAAACGCCATGGCCATGCTGGATGAGGTCGGCATGACGCAGCGGGCCATGCACTTCCCCCACCAGCTCAGTGGAGGAGAAATGCAGCGGGCCGCCATTGCCAGAGGGCTCGTGCACACCCCATCCCTCCTACTGGCGGATGAACCAACAGGGAATCTGGACAGTGAAAACGCTTCCCAAGTCCTCGGAGTGATTGCAAAGATTGCTTCACGCCGCACCACCACCATCATTATGGTTACACACAGCGATTCGGTGGCGGCTTTGGCCGACCGGCGTATCAGGATGAAAGATGGACGCATCATGACGGGTGCCTCCTGACTCGTCCCCTCATCATCCTCATAACACCCTAAGACACAGAAGATTTTCCATGGAACTCCAGCGCACACTTGCCAAGTCTGCCAGCCTCAGCGGCGCAGCCCTGCACAATGGGGGCAATGTCACCCTGACCATCCACCCTGCGGCCCCTGGACATGGATACAAATTCCGCAGAACGGATCTCCCGGATGAACCTATTGTCGACGCCTTGGTCGACCATGTGAAGACCGTCGAACGAGCCACCACCCTCGTCCAGGGAAACGCCAAGATCCAGACCGTTGAGCATGTCCTCTCCGCGTTGGCGGGCCTGGGAGTCGATAATGCTCTTATCGAGATGGATGCCAATGAGCCCCCGATAGGTGATGGCAGCGCGGCTCCCTATGTCGCTCTGATTCAGGAAGCCGGCATCGTTGATCAGGAGTCTGTCCGCGCACCTTTCGAACTCGGTCAACCGATTCACTTGGAGACCAACGGCGGCTCCATCATGTCGGTCTTCCCTCACCCGGGATTCAAAATTTCCTGCACTCAGGCCAATCACGACGGTCGCTTCACCCAGTACCTCTCCGTGGAGATCACTCCCGAGGTCTATGCCAGGGAGATCGCTCCGGCCCGCACGTTCGTCCATTACGAGGATGTGAAGGATCTGATGGAAAAGGGTCTCATCAAGGGTGGCAGTTTGGAGAATGCCCTTGTGATCCGTGGCGAATCCGTCCTGAGCAAGGAACCACTTCGGTTTGCCGACGAGTTCGTCCGCCATAAGATTCTCGATATCATCGGCGATCTGGCCCTTGCGGGACGGCCCCTGAGGGGTCATGTCGTCGCTGTTCGCCCCGGCCACGGCCCGAATACCGAGCTTGCACGCGCCATTGCCAAACGCCATCTGGAACTTTTAGCCATGGCTCCCACTCCGGTGACCTCTTCGGCACCCGTGATGGATATCAACGAGGTGATGCGCGTCCTGCCCCATCGCTATCCCTTCCTGATGGTCGATCGCGTGGTGAAATTCGACGGTGAGACCAAGGCTGTCGGCGTGAAGTCCGTCTCGATCAACGAGCCCTACTTCCAAGGCCACTTTCCGGGACATCCTGTCATGCCGGGCGTCCTGCAAGTGGAGGCCATGGCTCAGGTCGCCTCCATCGTGATGATGAGAAAAACCGAGAATTCCGGAAAAATCGGCTATTTCATGAGTGCCGACGAGGTGAAGTTCCGCAAGCCCGTCTTCCCCGGTGACACCCTCTTCATCCATGTCGAGATGCTCAAGGCCCGTAAGAATCTGGGCAAGGCCTCCTGCAAGTGCGTCGTCAACGGTGATGTGGTGAGTGAAGGAGTGCTCCTCTTCGGCATCATTAATAAATAGAACTTAGCCGTGGCACGCATTCATCCCACAGCCATCATCGACACGACGGCCAAAATCGGCCAAACAAGCACTGTCGGCCCCTATTGCATCATCGGCGCCGGCGTGGTCATCGGTGAGGAGTGCCGGTTGCGCGCCCATGTGACGATCGCGGGGCCCACGAAGATCGGTGACGGCAACACCTTCTACCCCTATTCCTGCATCGGTCATCGCAGTCAGGATCTCAAATACGAGGCCGAGCCGACTTATCTAGAGATTGGCGACAACAACTGCTTCCGCGAGTTTTCGACCGTTCACCGCGCCACCGCAACAGGTGGAGTCACGCGTGTCGGGAGTCGTGGTAACTTCCTCGCCTACTCCCACATCGCTCATGACTGCGTGGTTGGGGACGATGTCGTTTTTTCCAATAACGGCACCCTGGCCGGCCATGTCGTCGTCGGTGACCATGCCGTGATCGGCGGCCTGAGCGGCGTCCATCAGTTCTGCCGCATCGGAGCCCATGCCATCGTGGGAGGGTGTACCAAGATTGTTCAGGATGTGCCCCCTTTTCTGATCGCCGATGGGAATCCTGCAGAGATTCGTGGTGTCAACCACGTGGGTCTTGAGCGCCGCGGGTTCTCCCATGATGCGATCCGCGAACTTCGCGAAGCCTACAAGGTGATCTTCAGAAGCAATCTCAACACCACCCAAGGACTGGAATCACTTCGCTCCCAGTTCCCCGACTCCGAACTGGTGCGCTATCTGGCAGATTTCATCGCCTCCAGTGAACGAGGGATCGTGAAATAGGCATAGCCTTTGGTTAAAATGTTGAACCGTTAAAAGGGTTAGAACGTTGTAAAGTTACAATGTGGTTCGAAGAGTAAGAGGGCGACTTTTACCCTTCTAACCTTTTAACATTTTTAACTGAATGCCGAGTGGCAAATCGATGATCGCTACGCCTTCGTTTTGGCCAGCGTTATCGCAAACTCCTAGATTGCCCGTTTTCACTTTCTAACATTCTGACTTTTCCACGTTTTCCCCAAATCACCCCTTCCAGCCGAAAAACTTACGGCTTTTGATGATCTCGACCACCTTGGGTGGAACCATCTTTTCCCACTCCGGATCGCCGTTTTGTAGCTTGGCTATGGTCTTTGCCGAGTCGATGCCAAGGTACTCGAGGTTGCAGCCAGCCATCGGAACGATGAATCGGTTTTCCAAGAGATAGGCGTAGAGGGCGCGGAGGTCGGGGTCGACCTTGAAGGAGGCTGCCTCGATAATGTGACCCTTTTCATCCTTGGTCGGATAGACATACATCCTCACCCCCTTCTTGAAGAGGCGTCCTAGCCCCTCAAGGATACCTCCATCGAGGTTGCCGTAATATTTTTCATCGAAGATCTCGTGAAGGCTGGGAATTCCGATGGGTAGCCCGATGGGTCTGTCGGTATAGCGTCGGAGATATTGGACGAGGCGGTAAAACTCGCCGTACTTGGAGATCAGCACATTGCGCCCCAAGGCACCGAGCATGTCGACCCGATCGAGAAAGTCCTGCAGATCAAGCTCACCACTGCTCATCAGATTCATCATCGTGATCTCGTGCAGGATCTCGGGTTGTTCGCCGTTCAATTCATCCTCCATCAGGAACATGGCATGAGCGCACTCGATCATGTTTCGGTGGACGTTGGTGACAGGACGGAAGCTTCCTCGCTCCAAGAGAAGCGGCTTGTGATAGAAAAGGTCGGCTGCCTGAATCACTTCGCCGTCGCCACGGAACAGAACGGCCTGTGCCAGCCCCTGGGTGACAAGTTCAAGACACATGATCCGGTTATCCACCATCGCGAAGTCGGGACCGGAGAATCGGATCATGTCGATCTCGATGCGTGTCGAATCCAGATCATCGAGAAGAGAGGCAACGAATGCCTTGAGGTCTTTCTTCTTGAAAAAAGCTCCATGGATGAGATTGACGCCCACGATACCGAGCGCCTCCTGCTGCTGCTGGTTGGTTTCGTCCAGCATCCTGACGTGAATGATAATATCATTGGGAGCCGTTTTAGGCTGACTCTGGTAGCGGATTCCCATCCATCCATGTGATTCGTTCTTGGTTTTGAAGGAACGTGCCGCGACGGTGTCGGCGAAGGCGAAGAACGTGCGTTCGGCCCCAACTTTTTCATCAAGCCGCTCAATCAATAGCGAATATTCATGATCGAGCATCTCTTCGAGTCTCTGGCGACTGACGAAGCGGGAACTCTTCCCGTAAATCGCATCCGAGAAGGTCATGTCGTATGCAGAGATCGTCTTGGCGATCGTTCCAGCCGCACCGCCGACATGGAAGAACCTGCGAGCCACTTCCTGTCCCGCCCCGATTTCAGCAAAAGTGCCGTAAATAGGCTTGGTCATATTGACCTCGAAGGCCTTCTTATTGGTCTTCTGATCGAAGTGGGTAATCATAGTATCTCTTCTAAAGGATCACCGCCCCGACTGCCTAGGCAATCCGTGTAGCAATTTCGGAACATGAAGACCTGCGGGGTCATGAAAAAGCAGGGATCTAGAGCGATTTTGGTTTAATATGTCGCTTAGTTTACAAGGATAAAAACTGAGAGGATTGGGCACAAAAAGCTCAAAATTAAACAGGGCAGAAGAAGTACCCTCCTGTGCATTCTGTACATCTTGTGGCTACCTTCTTCCTCATTGCGACAAGATAAAAAGTACCTGCTCTATAAGTAGAGAGCCTGAAAATTATAAATCCCTACTTCCGATCAATTTCAGTTTCCTGAGTTTCTGAGTTCCATATTCTTTTTTGGAATCCCTCCTAATGAAGCAACGCCCTTTATTTCTTTTCCTGCTTCTTCCACTGTTTCTGGCGGGATGTCTTCATCCCCTCCCTCGCTATGAGCCTCCGCTCCGACGCGCCGCGGTTCAAAAAGTCCGAACCACCGCCTACACCCAGAGTGAGAGCGATCACCTCCGCTATGGGGCAAGGACGGCGATTGGTACGCCCCTGCGCCATGGCGTTGTGAACAGTGCTGCCGCAGACTGGGCCCGTTGGCCTTGCGGTACCATCTTCCGGATTAGGGCGACAGGGGAGATCTATGAAGTGGATGACTACGGCTTCGCGCTCTCCGGGGTAAACACCATCGACCTCTACAAACCCTCGAAGCGTGAGATGCGAGAGTGGGGGGTACGTCGTGTCACGATCGAAATCCTCCACTGGGGAAACCCGTGGAAGAGCTACCGAAAGATGGTTTGCGTCCGCTCTTACCGCCACATCCAAAGGATGATGAAGGAGATCAAATCGTGGTTTAGCCATACAACTCCACCGGAACCGGTCTTCCCTGCCGGAGGTATCTGTCCCGTGCCGTTACCTACTTCACACTAAATAGGTAGCTCAACCCACTTGTTGTGCTCTTTGATGAGGTCGACAAGTCGATCCACGGCGTCAACCTCAGGGATATTAAATTTAACGGGTTGCTTACCAACGTAGAGGTTCACCTTACCGGGAGCTCCCCCGACATAGCCGAAGTCGGCATCGGCCATCTCTCCAGGACCATTCACAATGCATCCCATGACGGCAATGCGGACACCCTTGAGGTGCGAAGTTGAGGCCTTGATCCGGGCCGTGGTCTCCTGAAGGTTGAAGAGGGTTCTACCGCAGGAGGGACAAGCGACGTAGTCTGTCTTGAAGATCCGGACTCCAGCGGCCTGGAGAATGTTGTAGGCAAGCCTCAACGACTGTCCGGGTACCTCTTCCGAACGCAGTAAAATGGCATCGCCAATCCCGTCGCAGAGGAGCGAACCGAAAACGGTCGCAGAATTAAGAAGATGATCGAGAAAATCTCCACTAGAAGCGGAAGCAAATGTATCTTTCAGCAGGATGGGATGACGGGCATCGATCTGCGCCGCGAGCAAGCGGAAGGCGGCAATCGGTTCCAGTGCGACGCCATCGCGCACTGTGATGAGCCTTGGTTCTGTCACCGCATTCACCGCGGCGATTTCTTCGGATGAGAGGGGATCGACCTCCACAAGTGGCAAATCCTCTAGAATCAGTTCCGGTTGGTAGTCGCCGAGCGCATCGCGCTTGTGAGCGACCGCTTCATCCACGCGACGAAGCACGGCAACAGCGACGGTTTCCGATCCACCTAGAGGAATTGGCCTAGTGATCCCCTCCAAGGCGATCCGTTCAGAAGAACGTCGCTGGTATTCGAAGAGGGGCCAGTTCGGTTTGATATCCGAAACCGGCGAAATAACGGCAGTCCGTACTTCAAACGGAGCCACCAAGGCGCGCGCCACAGGGATCTCATACTCACTATCCTCCGTCAGGGAGACACGGATGGTGTCGCCGATGCCGTCGGAGAGGAGCGATCCGATGCCGATGGCGCTCTTGATCCGGCCATCCTCCCCATCGCCCGCCTCGGTGACGCCGAGATGGATGGGATAATTCCAGTCAGCTCCCTCGGCATTCAGACGCGCCACAAGAAGTCGGTAAGCAGCGATCATGACCTTCGGATTGGAAGCCTTCATCGAGAAGATCATCTGATGGAAATCAAGCTCCCGTGCGATCCGGGCAAACTCCAAGGCGCTCTCCACCATGCCGAGTGGAGAATCGCCAAAGCGGTTCATGATCCGATCGCTGAGCGAACCATGGTTGGTTCCGATTCTAAGGGCGACACCGCGCTCTTGGCAGAGCTGCACGAGTGGCGTGAAACGTTCCCGGATTCGTTCCAGTTCGGCTGCATACTCTGCATCCGTATAGTCCCGGATGTTGAATTTCTTGGCGTCGGCAAAGTTACCGGGGTTAATCCGTACCTTCTCGACCCACTGGGCCGCCTCCATCGCGGCCTCCGGCTTGAAGTGAATATCGGCAACGAGGGGAACCGTACAACCGAGAGCATTCAGCTCCGCGCGGATGTGCTTGAGGTTGGCAGCATCCTTGATCGTTGGAGCCGTGATCCTGACCATCTCGCATCCGACCTCGACGAGTCGGAGCGTCTCCCTGACACAGGCCACCGTATCCATCGTGTCACTCGTGATCATCGACTGGACCCGGATCGGGTGAATACCGCCGAATCCCAAGCCTCCGACAGTCACTTCACGACTGGGGCGTCGTGCATAGGAAAAGAGATCAGCCGCGTAGCTCAGCGGCTTTCCCGATTTGGCTGCGGCATCACCCGCACTGCTCATGGCTTTGCAGGGGAAGCTAGTAACGAATTGGTCGGTGAGAAGGTCATCGTTTCCGTTGTCTTGTCACCGGAAGAGACTGCTGCAGATTTGCGACCAGAGACCAGATCACTGACATCGTAAAAGGAGATGTAGAGCATGGTTCCTATCAATAGCATGGCAAATGTCGTCTGAACGATCTCCAAGGTCTTCTGATGAATCGGATGGCCGCAGATCCATT
>CAIKYN010000239.1 GCA_903831635.1 uncultured Spartobacteria bacterium | reverse complement strand
GATTGCCTCACCTTCCAACTCGCAAGAGGACCCGGGTGATGACTACGCCAACATCAAGCACATCCCCGATCCCATCGAGCCAGTGAACCGCGGCACCTTCTGGTTCAATCATCAGATTTACCGCTACGCCTTCAAACCACTGACCAAGGTTTACAAGTTTGCCTTCCCCCAGCCAGTTCGTACCGGCATCTCCAATGTCGTCTACAATGCCCAATATCCCTGCCGGGTCATCAATGACATGCTCCAGTGGAAAACCAAGACCGCGGGACTGGAGACCGAAAAGTTTCTTCTGAACACAACTGCTGGAGTCGGCGGTATTTTTAAGGTGAGCAACAAATTCCCCTGCCTCGCCGATGTTCCTTACAACGACACCTCCATCACCTTCGCGAAGTGGGGTATCCCGAACGGATGCTATGTCGTCTGGCCAATTCTTGGCCCCTATTCGCTTCGTGATTTTGTGGGATTTGCGGGAGATATCGCCGAGGATCCCATCACCTGGCTCACGTACGGCGCGGGCACCTTCGGAACTCTCTCGATTGCCACAACAACACCCAGGGTGACCAGCAGAGGTACCGACCAGATGGACAACTACGACACGCTCACCCAGGGGGCGGTCGATCGTTATTCAGCGGTTCGTAGCGCCTACGAGCAGAACCACAAGATGCAGGAGCAGCGGTAGTTCTACTTGAACTAAGGATATGCCCCCGAGGCCTTAGGGAGTGTCACCACAAGCTCATCCCCTTCCCGATCCACCTTCATTTTACCGATCTGCACAGGACCAGGTAAGTTCATAGACTGAGAGTAGAAGGAAGACTGCGCTATCATCGCGTAAGGGTTCGGCTTTGAATCACTATTTTGATTCGATTCAATCATGAGTTGCCGGTCATAAATGCTCACATTTACCTTACCGAGATCCTGACTGGGAAGCGGAGTGCGTACCACGTAATGATCTCCATGATCCTCCAGTGAGGGAACTGACGACATGGTATCCCTAGAAATCCTTTGAGGGTTTATGCCGCGACCGATTGTTGGCATTGCAAAATCGTCAAACAGCATACCGCCCATCATTCGATCCATCTCCCGCTGCATCCTCTGCATTTCACCCATCATCAACGCCATATCATTTCTGGGATATGGTGCACACGTATCAGTCTCATTCTTCTCGCAGGCAGGATCTGGTTCCATGGAGCTTGCTTGCCCACCCTCCTTCGGCACCGTTACGACGAGAAACCCACGACGATCCTGCCTCTCGATCAGGAGATTTCCATCACTGGAAGCCCCCTCCAGAGGAATGTCCCTAGTGCATGAGGGAACAACCCCGTTCGCCGGTGCCTCAACATGGAGAACCCCTTTTCGAAGATTAACGGTGACTTGCGAAAGATCCCGTCGAGGCATCTCAAGGCGAACCAGATACCTGTCGGGTTTTTCCAGCAGCGAAAGGGCATCAGAGGAACGTCCACCCAGGTCTTTTTTCTGAGGGACAACTTCCCAGACAGGATTCCCTGACAAATGCGTGAGGCCTGTGGCGATAAGACAGAGGATGACGAATGACTTGATGCACTTGGTCCAAGAGATTCCCTTCATAGAAGTGGTTGAGTTTTTCCTCTTTTCGACAATCAATCGTTTCCTCCGTTCAAAAAAAACTTCATTGCTGCCCGAGACTCACACTGCTCGCCCTTTGTCCCAGCAGGGACATGTGCAAATCTCCCCTTGACCCTCCCCCATCTCTTTCGTAGCGTTAGGGATCGCTAGTCGATGCGGGCGTAACTCAGTTGGTAGAGTGCAACCTTGCCAAGGTTGATGTCGAGGGTTCGAATCCCTTCGCCCGCTCCACTCTCTTTCAGTGGAAATTATGGTTCGTTAGCCAAGCGGTTAGGCCCGGGTCTGCAAAACCTGTTAGACTGGTTCGACTCCAGTACGAACCTCCACTTTTTTTCCTGGAATTTTTGTCCCACTAGGTTTGTCCCACTAGGATTTTCAGATAGGAACCGTATATGCGGTAAAATTCTCCTTGCTAGGATTTCTGGTCATAGCCGACCTCCAAGTAATCAGAGATAAGCAAAAGAGCTATCTGAGACTCCTATCTTGTTTTCCTTATTCTGGAGTATGCTCTCATTATGGCAGGAGTTCTCACATCCCTGAGTCTCGGATTTTTCTACTTCGTCGGAGCTATTCCCGCAGGAGTTGCTGCCCATGCACCGCTCTGGATTGCCGCGCTGGCGGCTTGGCTTGGCTATTGCGCGGGAGGTCTGGTTGTTTTACTAGCTGGAGCACCACTCCGCTCCTGGATGACCCGTAAACTCAAGATCAACCCAACACCGGACACCTCGAAATTCTTTTGGAGGATCTGGCACCGTTTTGGTCTTTGGGGGCTGGCTTTCGTGGCACCAGTCTCGGTCGGGCCCCAGACCACGGCGATCCTCTCCCTGGCTCTGGGAGAGTCTCCGAAGCGGATTTTGCTGGCGATCGCTGTCGGAATTCTCCCATGGGTCGTACTCTCGGGATACCTAACCTCCCTCGGGTTTCACTTCTGGAAATAAACGATGATCAAGCACGGCAAAAGGATCCTGATTATTTCGGCAAGTGCCGGAAGTGGGCATGTCATTGCCGCCCATGCACTGGAGAAGGCTTTCAAAGGAATGCCCGAAGTCGCCGAAGTGCGCTGCATCGATGCGCTGAAATACACCAACCGTCTCTTCCGGGATTTCTACTCGAAGCTCTACACGCAACTCGTGGCCAAGGCTCCGACCTTTCTCGGGTGGTGGTACAAGACCAGTGATGAGCCATGGAAGACGGACAAGATGCGCCTGATGCTCGACCGCCTCAACACGGCACCCCTGATCAAGGAAATCACGGCCTACAATGCCGACATCACGGTTTGCACACATTTCCTTCCGGCAGAATTGATTTCCTACCTTATTGCCGAAAAAAAGCTTCAGGCCCGTCTCTCCATCGTGGTAACGGATCTCGATTTCCACGCGATGTGGCTTTCGCGCGCTTTCCACCGCTACTTTGTGGCACTTGAGGAAACCAAGGTGCATCTCCAGAAGCTCGGCCTTCCTGGAGATCGGATCACGGTGAGCGGCATTCCGATCGATACCTCATTCCGCTCCCATAGCACGGAGGAGCAACAAGCGATGCGGATCGGACTCAGTCTGGATCCGACACTACCGGTGCTCCTCGTCTCGGCGGGTGCGCTGGGAGCAAGCCCTGCCGAAATCATTCTTGAGGAACTTTTTGATCTCACGGTACCGGTTCAAATCGTCCTACTTGCGGGTAAGAATGCGCTGTTGAAGCAAGAGCTCGATGAGTTGGCGGATCAAGTCCCCTCTCCCACGATCCAGGTGAAGGTGGTCGGCTACACAACAGAGATGAGCCGCTATATGGCGGCGGCAACCCTGCTGATCGGAAAGCCGGGAGGACTGACGATCTCCGAAGCGATGGCATGCGGACTGCCAATGGTGATTATTTCGCCGATTCCAGGCCAGGAGGAGCGCAACAGCGACCAACTGCTCGAAAAGGGGATGGCCATCAAATGCAATGATTTCACGACTCTTGCCTACAAAGTGGAAAAGCTTCTCGAAGATCCGTCGCGTCTTGAATCGATGAGAAGAAAAGCCCTGAGTTGGTCTCATCCCGATGCGGCTCTGGTGATTGCCCGAACACTCATTGAGGAGACAGGTCGCCCGCAGCCGGCCGTCGAACTCGATACAACGCCTCTGGCGTGAACCTCTTCCTAGGACATCAGTAATGGTTGCCTCTCACGACACATGGCCGAGCAAAACGCCGAAGCCGGAAAACAGAGATCTGACCGCCGGACAGGAATTTCTGTGGGGAGTCTCGACCTCGGCCTACCAGCACGAGGGGGGAGTCAACGGTGAGGGTGAGCCTCAGAATAACTGGGCCTGGGCGGAGCGGGAGGAGAGGGTCGACCCGGCGGGCACTGCAGCTGATTTTTGGAGCAGGGCTGAGGAGGATTTCGAACGATGCCGATCTCTGGGTCTCAATGCCTTTCGACTAAGTCTCTCGTGGGAACGAATCCAGCCCGTCAGGGAGTTGGCGCCAGATGGCCTTCCGAGTCGGAGACCTCCACCATCCTTCGATGAGAAGGCGCTGGATCGCTATGCGCAGATCCTTGCGTCTTGTCGTAAGGAGGGCCTCGAGCCGGTGGTGACGCTCCATCACTTCACCCACCCGGCCTGGCTCGGGATCGATGCGTGGCTGGACCATGGAACAATCGAAAAGTTCCTCCTCTTTGTGGAAAAGACCGTCGGGTTCCTCCTGGAAACATTACCGGGTAATTATGGCGTGGAGCCACCCAAGTGGTTCATCACGATCAACGAGCCTAACCTGCTGGCTGCGAGCAGCTACTTCAACGGTTCCTTCCCCACTGGTAAGGAGACGAAGAAGAATCCCGCGCAATCGATCACCTGTGTCTCCCACCTTTTGGAGGCACACATCAGGGCCTACAGGTTGATCCATCGACTCTATAGGGAACATGGACGGGAGGGAGAGAAAGCCCCCAAGGTCAGCTTCAATAATTACTGCAGCGATCTGTATTGGAATGATCAGGCGTGGATGGACCTGCTTGTTGCCCGCTCACGGGAGATTCCCAGGGAACACCTCATGACCTATCTCTGGAAACAGACTTGGATGCTGGATGAAGCATTCCTTAAGGCACGGTTGCCCATCCGCCCAAAGATCCGCTTCTGGGTGGGCGAAGTGATCAAGAAGCTGCATCACTTGGTTGCCTTTGCTTACACCTCTGAGCCCGCCTGGAAGCGACTGCTCGATACTTTATATGATCCTGCCGAGTCAGAGGAGCCGCCACTCGATTACATTGCCTTCGATTACTACGACCCGTTCATTGCCCACGCGCTCCGCTGGCCGCGGTGGAACGATCTCTTTCACAAGCACCGCCATCAGCACGTCCCCAATCCTCCGCCGTTCCATGAGCGATTGCTAGAGAGTATCACCAACAAGTGGTGGGACTGGCGACTGCTGCCCGAGGGGTTGACCTTCTTTGTCCAGATCCTGGAGCGATTCAATTTACCAATCATGATCGCCGAGAATGGGATCGCGTACCGATCAGATCCACGCCGTCACTACGGCAGGCGGGATAACCTCTTGAGAAGTGATTTTTTGCGAAGCCACATCGCGGTGGTGAAGGAACTGAAGGCAAAGGGGTGGCCCTTGATCGGCTATTTCTATTGGTCGCTCATGGATAATTACGAGTGGGGGTCCTACGCGCCCAGATTCGGCCTCTATTCCCGGAATCGGGAGGCCGTCGACTTCTTGGGCGATAATGCCTCGGAAACCTACTCGCAGGAAATCGCCTCTGCGAAGAAACTCCCAGAGTTTCAGTAGTTCATGCCGGACTGATCTTGCTGAGTCGGCGGGAGAGATCCTTCATCAGGCGCGGATCGGAGATAATCTTGTGATGGAGGATGCTGGGAATGCAGACCTCCTCTCCCATTTTCCAGCGGCTGCTTACTGCGGGGATGACAATGAGATCAAATGGCGTCCAGTAGTTGGTAATTGGTAATGACTCCAGTCGGTGGGAGGAATTTTCCAAATTATTCAAAAAAGAACTCCCGGGACGCATTTGATTCACTCCTTCACCGGAATGAAGGTAGGCCGCCCACGTTCCCAGATGCGGTCCGCTGATCGAAAAGAATGCCTTCGCCCTCTGATGTCCACCAAGTTCCTGAAGATAATAACGCGAAATCAGTGAACCCATGCTGAATCCCACAAGAGCGAAGCGCTCTTCACCGTGTAATTTTTCCTCAAGCACACTCTGTAACTGATTGGCCATCATCGGGAGCCCCTCCCGTGCATCATGCGGGTGGAGCGTGGGGACAAGGCACTCATGACCCTCACGTGAGAGGTGATCAGCGAGCTTTCCCATCACCTTTCCCGTATCTTGATATCCATGAACAAGAACGACTTTCATTTTTCGATTGAGAGATCCGTAAGCAGCGAGTGATTCATCATGATTGCAACCGAAGCAGGTCATCAGTCAGTAATAACATAGCATCAAGATGACTCTTGTTCATGAGACTCATTCTCTTGAGGAGACTTGGAACCGATGGATTGCCTCCCCATGCTGAGTGGATAAAAATACCACCCATGAAGAAGATCCTACTGTTAGGTTCCGGCGAGCTGGGAAAAGAATTCGTCATCAGTGCGAAACGCCTGGGATGTCATGTGATCGCGTGCGACAGCTATGAGGGTGCCCCAGCCATGCAGATCGCAGATGAAAGCTGCATCTTCAGCATGCTCGATGAAGGTGCGCTGCGTGCTGCGATCGCCAAGTACCGGCCTGATCTGATCGTTCCCGAGGTGGAAGCAATCCGGACAGAGGTGCTTGTGGATGTTGAAAATGAGGGGTACGAGGTCATTCCTAGCGCGAGGGCTGCCAACCTGACCATGAACCGGGACAGGATCCGTGACGTGGCTGCGGGTCTCGGTGTAAGAACTGCGAAATTCAGCTATGCGGAATCTGTCGAGGAGCTACACGCTCATGCGAAAGCGATTGGCTTCCCCGTGGTGATCAAGCCGGTGATGAGCTCTTCTGGCAAAGGCCAGAGTGTGGCCAAGAGCGAGTCAGACATTCAGGCCAGCTGGGATTTCGCCTGCATGGGGATGCGTGGTGACAGAAAGAAGGTGATCGTTGAGGAGTTCATCAACTTCGAATTCGAGATCACGCTCCTAACGATCCGTCAGAAAAACGGGCCAACTCTCTTCTGTGATCCTATCGGTCACGTTCAGGAGCGTGGGGATTATCAATACAGCTGGCAACCCCAGCAGATGAATCACGACGTTCTCAAGGCGGCACAGGAGATGGCTGCCAAAGTCACTGCAGACCTAGGTGGAGCTGGACTCTTCGGCGTCGAGTTTTTCGTGACCAAGGATGAGGTGATCTTCAGTGAGTTGAGTCCGCGGCCCCATGATACGGGCATGGTGACCTTGATCAGTCAAAACCTGAGTGAGTTTGATCTGCATGCCAGGGCCATCCTGGGCCTACCCATCCCATCGATTGAATGCGTCGAGGGAGCGAGCGCCGTCGTCCTGGCTACGAAGGAGGGAAATGATCCCACCTATACAGGACTCGAAGAGGCCCTGAATGAGAGAGGTGTTGATGTGAGGATCTTTGGCAAGCCGACAACCCGTCCCTACCGACGGATGGCGGTAGCCTTGGCCAGCGGACCTGATGCATTGGTACGCGCCCGGACGGCCGCGGCTAAGATCACGGTCCATTAAGGGAAGGTATCGGCGGCAGAAAAGGGTCTTCTGATTTATCCCGAAATTTGTATTAGCAACCATCCAGTCGTGATACCGCGGAGTTAAAATCGTTAAAAAAGTTGAAACGTTACAACATGGAGATGGAGCTACATCGGACCAACGAAGGCTGGTGGCCTCTAGAGGAGGCATTCCCGAATCATGATGATTGGATTCCGTCCCTTTTAACCCTTTTAACCCTTTTAACCCTTTTAACCCTTTTAACCCTTTTAACCCTTTTAACATTGTAACAATTTTAACGATCGCTGAGGTCACCATCCAGGTGAAGCACCCAAACCTGTTGCCAGCACGCTATCGCCTAATCCGGGTTTATTGAGGATAAGCGTGCTGCTTAGGGGTTGGCTTTTGCTGATTATTGCGGGCGGAACGATCCTTCTCTTATGAAGATCAGCCGACTCAATCAGGGATCAATCCCCGCCAACTATTCCGCTATCGGAACAGCGACCTTAGATCTGTTGAAGCGTCGGGCTGCAGAGATCGCAAAGATGAATGGCCGCCACGCGGGACAGGTCGAACTCTCGGACTGGGAGCTAGCCAAGCACGAGCTGACAGGAGAATTCGATGAGGATCTCTCGGACCACAAACGCTGGGCCTTTGCCCATGCGAGTACTAGAAAGAGTGTCTTATAAGGAACTTGGCCCGTCGTTTGCTTTTCAGAAAAACGCCAGCAGATTGAGAGAGAAGAAAGAAGTCGCTGGCGGCTTCTCCACACAGTCCAAATGAAATCCATCCCAATGAAACAGACCTCAAACAAACGCCCCGGACGGTAAATTACGGTTGCTCAAGATGCGGGGGTGGAACTTGTCACCCCGACTGAGTGTGGGAATCATGGTTCCGCTGAACCAGTGATTCACATGGATCATATTATCACATCACCTCATCCACCCAACCACCCATACAAAGGGGTATGCGTGTGATGCGAAGGATAAGCATGCTGCTTAGGGTTTGGTTTTTGCAGGAGAGCCCTGACCAGACGATCCTTTGAGCATGAAAACAAATCCACTTAAGCAGGGATCCATCTCAGCCAATCTCACGGGCCTCGGCGCGATCACTTGGGAGATGGTAAAGAAACGTGCTTCCGAAATAGCCCTAATCAATGCCAGAGCTGATGGCCAAATCCAGGAGGCGGACTGGATCGAGGCGATGAAAGAGTTGACCGGGGAAACCGACGAGGATCCGCTGCTCGGATTTGAACTCCTAAGTGAAGCGAATACCTCCAAACCAAGGCGCGGCTACGAGACACCCAGTGAGGACACCGATCATGAAGGACACAGCACAAGCGCCAGACTTGTGGAGCAGGGCATCGAGGAGGCTGAGCATGACACGATGGTTCGGGCCGTCGAGAAGCCGACCCCTTGAATAGCTACTCTGTTGTGAGATCAGGAGAAGTTGTTTCGTGAGTCGTCTCGGTTTCCCCGATCCCCTCGGCAGGAGAAGCATTCTTTACTGCGGCCTTGGCCTTGGCCTTCTCTTCTTTTTTACGCTTTTTCTCCATCTCTTTGCGGCGCTTCTCGAATCCGTAATTGATTTTAACCATAGTCAGTTGTGTTAGTGTTGTGGGTTGCTGGCTGCTTGATGCAAGTAGAAGGGAGTGAAAACGGCTACATGCCGCTGACGTCGCCATTCAGCCATTTGTTGAAAGTCTCATCGAGTCTGCCGAGCATGTCGGTCGTGTTCCGGTCCATGTTGGTGAACCGCCCCCAAGCTAGGATGTCCTGGGACTTTCCGCTTCCCTCGATCTCGTGGATGAAATCCTCCACCAGAGTCCCCTGGGAGGCATAGCTCGAGCGGAGGTGCTCCCTGCAGAGTTCTGCAGTCTGATTCTGTCTATTCTTGGTCCCGATACCCATTTAGAAGGAAAAGGGAGCTCCCATCAAAAAGCCCCCGGCAGCAGGTATAGTAAGGGCTGGGAGAGTAAACAAGAGAGGCGCTAGTTGAATCAACAGGGGTTCACTCTACTCCGATTCCGGCTGTGTACTAAGAAAATTATCGAAAAGTATTCCGGAGTTTTCACTTGCAATACATGAAAAGTAGCGCACCTTGGGAGTGTCCGATATTTAATGATTCGTTGCATGGTGGATTGTCCGTTGATTTTTTCGATGGTGATTTGAAACCCGGTTCTCGGGAACAGCTCTGATTTGCAGATTTCGTCACCAACAAAAAACAAACATATGAAACTCTACGTAGGCAATCTGACCTTCGACACCACCGACCAAGATCTCCGCGATCTCTTCACCCAGTATGGCAAGCCGACGGAAGTCGCCCTTGTCACGGATCGCGAAACCGGTCGCTCCCGCGGATTCGGTTTTGTCACCATGGGTAATGCCGAGGAAGGCAAGGCAGCAATCGGAGCCCTTGAGGGTAAGGATTTCCAGGGCCGTAACCTGACCGTCAATGAGGCACGTCCCCGCGAGGATCGTCCCCAGGGTGGTGGCGGTGGCCGCTCCTTCGGAGGCGACCGCGATCGTGGTCCTCGCCGCTACTAAGCCAGCATCGTTGGGTTACTGAAAAGTACCCAGCACATCAATCACACAAAGCGGAGTCACCGACAAGGTGGCTCCGCTTTTTCGTATTTCAACAAACCAACCTTACTCTCGTTCGTTAGGGGTGATCAATTCGTGCTCCTCGATCTTGAGGAGCTCCTCAATTTCAAGGGATGAGGCCCGAACCTGCCCCGGCAGGCTCTCGACATTACGAAGGCTACGTTCCAGAGCTCGTGAACGGGTGCCGACTGTCTCGATTTTATTGGTGGCCTCGAGAAGTTTCTTTTTTACGGCATCCAGAGAGTCCCCGAACTTCGCAAACTCAGCCTTCACATCGCTGAGGGTCTTCCAGACTTCGCTCGACTGCTTCTGGATCGTAAGAGTCTTGAATCCCATCTGGAGGCTATTCAGGAGCGCGGCAAAAGTCGTTGGGCCTGCCAGAACCACACGGTGCTTACCCTGGAGGTCCTCAATGACACCGGGAATGCGGATGATCTCGGCAAAGAGTCCCTCGGTTGGGACGAACATGACACCAAAGTCGGTGGTGTGGGGGGGATTCAGGTACTTGGTGGAGATGTCCTTGGCACACTTGAGAACGGCATCTCGAAGCGCCTTGGTCGATTCCTCGATTGCAACGAGATCGGCGCGTTCCTGGGCCTCATGGAGTCGCTTGAAGTCCTCGATGAAGAACTTGGCATCCACGGGCAGCCAGACGACGGAATCATCCTCTCCCTTCCCCGGGAGCTTGATCGCGTACTCGACGATCTCCCCGGAGGATGGATTCGTCCTCACATTCTTCTCATACTGAGCCGGCGTCAGCATCTGCTCCAGGAGAGCACCCAGCTGAACCTCTCCCCACCCTCCTCGGGTCTTCACATTGGTGAGCACTTTCTTCAGATCACCGACACCGGTGGCGAGATTCTGCATCTCACCGAGTCCGCGATGGACCTGCTCGAGACGTTCGGAGACCTGCTTGAAGGATTCTCCAAGGCGCTTCTCCAGGGTTCCCTGCAGCTTCTCATCAACGGTTCGGCGCATCTCCTCGAGACGGAGTGCATTATCATCACGAAGTTCCTTGAGCTTCGCCTCCATGGTAGCTCGGATACTCTCGAACTTCGTGTCGTTGGCACTCGTAAGCGCGGTGATGGTCTCGGAGAAAGATTGAAGACGATCATTCTGACTCTGCCCAAGAAGAGTAAGGCCGTTCAGTAGTGAGGTGTTTCCCTGATTAAGCATGCTCACGGTTTCAGTGCGTCCGTCGCGTGCATGGGTGGCCGCTTCCTGTCGGGTGAGAGCGAGTTCTTTGCTCAGAACGGCTGCATGCTGATCGTGACCAACACGAAGTTGCTCCATCTTTGCAGCAACTTCCTCAAGCCTGGATTCTTCAGATACTGAAGATGGCTTGCGCAACTGGAATATGAATAGGCCGATCAGCAGAACAACGATGAGGAGAAGCAGAATGAGTTCCATAGCAGTGACGACTTTACCGGGAAGTCATGGGATTTTCCCCTCATTTCCTCTTTTCCCCCAAGGAATTCTACTGTTTCGTTTTTCCATGGTCACTATCACCTCCACCTATGACGGCGGTCTCCGCTGTACCTCCACCCACGGCCCCTCAGGTATCAAGCTGATCACCGATGCCCCCGTCGATAACCATGGAAAAGGGGAAAGCTTTTCTCCGACCGATCTGGTCGCCACCGCTGTGGCCAACTGCATGATGACCGTTATGGGGATCGCCGCAGAGCGTCATGGTATCGATTTGACGGGAACAACCGTCACGATCGGTAAAGAGATGAGTGCCGATTTGCCACGTCGCATCGTCGCTCTCAAGTCGCTCATGACGATTCCCCTTCCCTCCGATCACCCGCAGCGTGCTTTGCTCGAGGGAGCCGCAAAGGCCTGCCCGGTAAAACAGAGCCTCTCCCCGGAAATCGACTCCTCGGTCGAGTTCCGATGGGTGGGGTGAATTTGGGGTTTGGGAGATAGGAGATGGGGGCTTGGGTTATACCTCAACCTTCTAACTACCAGCTTCCAGCTGCTAACTTACTGGATCCAAAGAAAGCTGACACCGGGATTCGAGCGCTCCAGATCTCGGTCGGAGCGTAGTTCCGGGGCGGCTGTGATCATCTCGAGGGAAACGGGGTGGAAGATCGAGAACTCCTCTCCCGAGGCATAACCGAGAATGTCTTCGTCACGCTGATATTCTTCAAAGACTCTCCTTAGCCCAGTCCTGAGAACCCCTCCCCGACCGCCGGAGCCATATCCGTGAATGATCTTGAGAACGGAGATACCGTCACCATGGCAACGCCGCACCTCCAGGAGCAGTCGGCGCTTCGCCTCCTCAAGTGTGGGCAGACCCTCCTTGATCGTGACTTCGCGGAGGGACACCCGGAGAAATAAGGTTACTTTGCCTTGAAAACGAGTTCGCCACCCGCGACATCGGCCTTGATCGTCTGCCCCTCACGAATCTTCCCATCAAGGATCTCCATACTGAGAGGATCAAGGATCTTGTGTTGGATGACTCGCTTCAGGGGACGGGCGCCGTAGGCAGGGTCATACCCTTCCTTGGCCAGATAAGCACGGGCTTTGTCGCTGAGCTCAAGATGCAGCTTCTGCTTGCCAAGGCGTGTCGCTAGACGAGCCAACTGGATATCGACGATCTTGGTGATCTCCTTGTCGCTTAGGCGGTCGAAGATGACGATCTCGTCAACGCGGTTGAGGAACTCGGGGCGGAAGTGTCCTCGGAGGGCCTCCATAACGCGCTTGTTACGCTCTTCCACCGCAAGATCCTCCATGATGTACTGGCTCCCGATATTACTCGTCATGATCAGGACGGTGTTCTTGAAATCAATCGTGCGTCCCTGACCATCGGTGATCCTTCCATCATCGAGAACCTGCAGAAGGACGTTGAAGACATCGCCATGGGCCTTCTCCACCTCGTCGAAAAGGACCACGGAGTAGGGCTTCCGGCGGACAGCCTCGCTCAACTGCCCTCCCTCCTCGTATCCAACATATCCGGGAGGCGCTCCGATCAGACGGGCGACGGTGTGTTTCTCCATGTACTCGGACATGTCGAGGCGGATGATGGCGTTCTCATCGTCAAAGAGGAACTCGGCCAAGGCCTTGGAAAGCTCGGTCTTACCCACACCGGTGGGCCCGAGGAACATGAAGGAACCGATGGGGCGATTCTCTTCCTGAAGACCCGCCCGGGCACGGCGGACTGCATTGGAAACAGCCTTGATCGCCTGTCCCTGTCCCACCACGCGCTCGATGAGACGCTCTTCCATTTTGACAAGCTTCTGACGCTCCCCTTCCTGGAGATTGGAGACGGGAATACCGGTCCAGACGGAGACCACCTTGGCGATGTCCTCCTCGGTCACCTCTTCCTTAAGCAGGGCTGATTGGCCGCTCTTTGCGAGCTTGGCATTATGCTCCTCAAGCTTGGTCTGAAGCTCCGGAATCCGACCGTACTGGATCTCGCTCGCCTTCGCGAAGTCGCCCTGACGCTGTGCAATCGCGAGCTCGTTCTTTGCCGCCTCGATCTGCTCGTTGATCTTCTGTGACTTGCCGATCTCGTCCTTTTCCTTCTGCCAGCGGGCCTTGAGGCCCGAGCCGGTTTCCTTGGTCTCGGCGAGTTCCTTCTCGAGCTTCTCCAGACGCTCCTTGCTGGCGGCATCCTTTTCCTTACGAAGGGCCTGGCGTTCCATCTCGAGCATCATGATTTGACGCTCCATCTGGTCTATTTCGGTCGGCATCGACTCGATCTCGATTTTGAGGCGGGAGGCGGCCTCATCAATCAGATCGACCGCCTTGTCAGGTAGGAAGCGGTCTGCAATGTAACGGTGGGAGAGAACGGCGGCGGCCACAAGCGCGGCATCCTGAATACGAACTCCATGGTGAACCTCGTAGCGCTCCTTGAGCCCGCGAAGGATGGCGATCGTGTCTTCCACACTCGGTTCCTTGACCATGACAGGCTGGAAACGACGCTCGAGTGCGGCATCCTTCTCGATGTATTTGCGATACTCATCGAGCGTGGTGGCTCCGATCGTGCGAAGTTCTCCACGCGCCAGCTGTGGCTTCAGGAGATTGGAGGCATCCATCGATCCCTCGGCGGCACCGGCACCGACGATGGTGTGAAGCTCGTCAATGAAGAGAATGATCTCCCCCTCGGAGGCGGTAACCTCCTTCAGAAAAGCCTTCAGTCGATCCTCAAACTCACCCCGGAACTTCGCTCCTGCCACCATCGCGCCGATATCCATCGCGACCAGACGCTTGTTCTTGAGCGACTCGGGAACATCCCCGCTCACGATACGGCGGGCCAGTCCCTCGACGATGGCAGTCTTGCCGACACCGGGTTCACCAATAAGAACAGGGTTGTTTTTGGTGCGGCGGGAGAGGACCTGCATGGTGCGCCGGATCTCCTCGTCGCGCCCGATGACGGGATCTATCTTCCCCTTGCGGGCAAGCTCAGTGATATCTCGGCCGTATTTTTCCAGAGTCTGATATTTCCCCTCGGGATTCTGGTCAGTGACGCGCTGGCTTCCGCGGATCTCGACAAGGGCTTTCATGAGCCCCTGATGGGTCACGCCATGGGATTGAAGCAGTTTTGCGGCAGCGTTCTTCTCCTGACTCAGCGCAAGAAGGTAATGCTCGGCGGAGAGAAACTCATCCTTGAGCTTTGCCATCTCGCTCTCGGCCGAGTCGATGGTCTTGCGCAGTTCGTTGCCCACAAAGGGCTGGGCACCTCCGTGCACCTTGGGAAGGGCTGCAGCGCCCGATTCGAGCTTTGCGATGAAGGGCTGAACGGCCACCCCCATCTTCTCTAAGACGGGACGGGTGAGGCCTTCGCTCTGAGCTAGCAGGGAAAGCAGGAAATGTTCATTGCCGATCTCCTGCTGGCCGAGTCCGGAAGCGATGTCGATCGCCCCATTGAAGGCTTCCTGCATCTTGGCTGTGAATTTATCGGGTTTCATAAAAGTGAGATTTCTTTATTTCCTGCTGGGTGGGTTGAGCTTGATCCCCTTGCGAAGGAAGGTGGGAACGTCGAGGTCCTCACCCTCCACGATGGTCGGTTCACTCTTATCGAAACGACCCCGCTGATAGGTGTCGAGCGCAAGCGTTCCCTGCATCTGCTTGGAAGCAGCGACAAGTTTCTTACCGGACTTGGAAGCAGGCTTTTTCGGAATGGGAAAATGTTCATCACCCCCCTTACCTTCCACTCCCTCACCATCGTTCCCTGAGGGAATCT
>CAIKYN010000238.1 GCA_903831635.1 uncultured Spartobacteria bacterium | reverse complement strand
CACCCAAGTGCTGGAGCTGGGTCTCCCCACGGTCATCGCCCTGAACATGATCGACGTGGCCAAGGCCCAGGGCACGCCGGTTGATCCCGAGTTACTCGCGGCGGAGCTTGGAGTCCCTGTTATTCCCGTTCAGGCAACCCGTAGGGAGACACTCCTCCCCCTGCGCCTTGCTCTGAGTCGTGCCGAGGTGCCGCACAGCAACTGGAAGCCGGAACTTTCTTCCCATCTTACAAAAGCGGCCGATGCCATCGCCTCCCATTGGTCAAAGGCCTTTCATGACATTCAGGATCACCGCAAGCCTCGCGATCCCCTGGTTCGGCTGAAAGCCTCTATTCTGCTAGCAGCGGCCGATGCTGAGACTCCGAATCTTTCCGCGGAACTGGGAGCTGGCGAGGCTCTTGGTATAGTCCTTTCAGAACGAGCCACGCTCGATCGTGAGTTGCCAGGATGGAGGGAGAAGCTGGTCGCCGCCCGCTATGATGGCATCGAACGGCTCTGCCATGCTGCCCAAGGGGGAACGCACGACGCGAGCGACCGACTGACACAGCGACTTGACGACCTGCTGACACACCGGCTCTGGGGTTGGATTTTCTTCCTGGGAGCGATGACACTGATGTTCGTCTCAATCTTCACGATCGCCCAATATCCGATGGATTGGATCGATGCGGGGTTCAGCAAATTTTCGGAAGGGGTACAGCGAATGATGCCCCCGGGGGATCTCCGCGATCTTCTTACAGACGGAGTGCTGGCAGGTGTGGGAGGCGTTGTCATCTTCCTTCCTCAGATCCTGATTCTCTTTTTCTTCATCGGGCTGCTGGAGGACACCGGCTACATGGCACGTGCGGCTTTCCTGATGGATCGCGTCATGAGCAAGGTGGGTCTTCACGGGAAATCCTTCATCCCACTACTCAGCTCCTATGCCTGTGCTATTCCCGGCATCATGTCCACCCGCACGATCGAGAACCCCAAGGATCGCCTGGTCACGATCCTCGTGGCGCCGCTCATGAGCTGCTCGGCAAGGCTTCCGGTCTACGCCTTGATGATCGCAGCGCTCTGGCCTACCGGGACAGGCTCCGTATGGAGCAAGGGTGCTCTCATGCTGGGGCTCTACCTGCTCGGTACTGTTGCCGCGCTCTTCTTTGCCTGGCTTTTCAAGAAAACGATCCTCAAAGCAGAGACCCCCCTCTTCCTCATGGAGCTTCCTCCGTACCGGCTACCCTCCCTCCACCAGATCGTCTCACAGATGCTCCAGCGGGCGGGGATCTTCTTGAAGCGCGCCGGCACCGTCATCCTCGGCATCTCGATTATTCTCTGGTTCCTCTCCAGCTTTCCGAAAATCCATGTTCCGGAGGGGGCCTCTGAGCCCCATGAACCTTCTAAGACTGAGCAGCTCCAGCAGAGCTTTGCAGGTCATATCGGACGCGCGCTCGAGCCTGCCCTAGCGCCACTCGGCATGGATTGGAAGATCGGTATCGGTCTTGTAGCCGCGCAAGCCGCACGTGAGGTCTTCGTCGGCACCATGTCTGTTGTGTACAATGTCGAGCGAAAGAAAGGCGACGCTCCGGACATGCTGGGAGAGACCCTACGCAAGCAGCAGCGGCCGGATGGCACGCCAGTTTTCTCCCCGCTGACCTGCCTCTCGATTCTTATCTTCTTTGTCTTCTCGATGCAGTGCGTCAGCACGCTGGCTGTGGTGCGCCGCGAAACCAATAGCTTCAGCTGGCCCCTTTTCCAGTTCAGCTACATGACCGGCACGGCGTATCTGCTTTCCTTCTTTGTCTACCAGGGGGGGCGCTTGCTCGGGTTTCATTAAAAAACCGAATGATTTTCCTGCAGAGGAGCGGAGGTGAAGAGAAAAGAAGGGGATTATTTAAAAGCTGCTATAGTTAATTTATGACGCCAGAACTTCAGACAACAATCGCTCTTGGAATCGTCGTCGCGGCCGTGGTGTTCTTTGTCGCCAGGTGGTTGAGGGGCCGTAAGAAGCCAGGATGTGTTGGGGGTTGTTCCTGCGCCGGAAAGAAGCTTTAGACCGGGGTTTCGGCGGTCTTCTTTCTAGCAGGTGCTTTCTTTTTTACTGAAGACGCCTTGGGCTTTGTAGCCTTTGCTGCTTTGGCAGACTTTTTTTCCACAGCCTCAGCGACTGCATCCGTGGTGAGGTTGGGCTTGAGAGGTTTTCCAAAGCGGCCGCGCTTCACGGTGGAGTCTCCGTCTTTCGGGGCTTTCGGTTCTCTAGGTTCAAACTCGAAGCCGACTTTCTTCCCTTCGAGCTTAAGGTAGGCAGCGAATTTCCGCCCTTTCTTCGACACGAAGCCTGCGATGAGATTCGTCCTGCCGGTTTCGGACAGCTTGACGATCTCTTCACGGGGGATGGCGCGCTGCAGGATGGTCTTGCCGGTGCGGAATTCACAGGTCTTCTCAGCCCCGATCGACTGGTCGCAGACATAGCTGGTGACGCCTTCGCGGATGGTTCCCTTTTTGCAGACGGGGCAGGGGGCAATGGCCTCTGAATTGCGCAGCGCCTCCTCGGCTGCCGGATCGCCCTCGCGTTCTCCGAAAACGAACTTGAGCTTGAATTCAGGATCAAATTCGAGCTCAGCTGAGAAAGGCTTCCCGAAGCGGCTGCGGAAGCCATCCAAGGGGCCGACGGTTTTTTTCGTGAGGAGTTCGGTGATCTCCGGACGCTCCAGCGGTCGACCAGCCAGGGACTTCCAGAGGCTGAGGTCGCAGCTTCTGCATTTGAACTGGCGTACATTCTCCTTGAAGGGGCCCTTGCCGCATTTGGGGCAGATGACCTCCAGGTCAGGGAAGGCGCCCTCGGCGTCGTCGGT
>CAIKYN010000237.1 GCA_903831635.1 uncultured Spartobacteria bacterium | reverse complement strand
GGATTCACTGCTTAAGGTGAATCCAAAATGAACTAATAAAGCCGAACGATCATTAGTATTGCTAAGCTGAACATGTTACCATGCTTGTACCTGCAACCTATCAACGTGGTGGTCTTCCACGGATCTTCAGGGAGAACTCATCTTGGGAGAGGCTTGGCGCTTAGATGCTTTCAGCGCTTATCCTTTCCGAACATAGCTGCCCGGCAATGCCGTTGACACGACAACCGGAACACCAGAGGTTCGTCACTCTCGGTCCTCTCGTACTAGAAAGTGAACCCCTCAATTCTCCTGCGCCCACAGTGGATAAGGACCGAACTGTCTCGCGACGTTCTGAACCCAGCTCGCGTACCACTTTAACCGGCGAACAGCCGGACCCTTGGGACCTTCTCCAGCCCCAGGATGTGATGAGCCGACATCGAGGTGCCAAACCATGCCGTCGATATGAGCTCTTGGGCATGATCAGCCTGTTATCCCTAGCGTACCTTTTGTCCGTTGAGCGATGGCAATTCCACATTCAACCACCGGATCACTTGGGCCGACTTTCGTCCCTGCTCGACATGTGTGTCTCGCAGTTAAGCTGGCTTATATCCATATACTCGTCACCCGATTATCAACCGGGCTGAGCCAACCTTCGCACTCCTCCGTTACTCTTTGGGAGGAGACCGCCCCAGTCAAACTGACCGGCTGCCATGGTCCCTCGCCCAGATAATGGGCCGAGGTTAGATTCTCCAATTTGCAAGGGTGGTGTTTCATTGACGACTCATCGAACCCCGAAAGATTCGAATCAAAGTCTCCCACTTACACTAAGCATGAAAACCGAAAAACCAGTGACAGCGTACAGTAAAGGTGCATAGGGTCTTTCCGTCCTACTGCGGGCAGGCGGCATCTTCACCGCCATTACAACTTCGCTGAGCTCCTCGTTGAGACAGCGGTCAACTCGTTACACGATTCGTGCAGGTCGGAACTTACCCGACAAGGAATTTCGCTACCTTAGGACCGTTATAGTTACGGCCGACATTCACGGGGACTTGGGCTCCGAGCTTCGCCTTGCGGCTAACAAGTTACCGTAATCTTTCCGCATTGGTCACGTGTCACACCCTATACGTCGACTTGCGTCTTAGCAGAGTGCTGTGTTTTTGTTAAACAGTCGGTTGACCCTACTCACTGCGCCCTACATTGCTGTAGGGACCCCTTCTTCCGAAGTTACGGGGCTAGATTGCCGAGTTCCTTAACGAGGTTTCACTCACGCGCCTTGGCACATTTGTGCCCAACCACCTGTGTCGGTTTCCGGTACGGGCGGCCATGGGAACACTTACAGGATTTTCTCGATACAGTATTTGAAGAATCCACTTTGGCCGAAGCCTCCGCGTCATCTTGCGAAACCGTCACTTTCAATCGACGGCTCTTCTCCTACCATATGTCTTCTGTAAGCTTAACCATTGCCGGTGCAGGAATATAAACCTGCTGTCCATCGACTACGCCTATCGGCCTCGCCTTAGGTCCCGACTAACCCTGGGAGGACGAACCTTCCCCAGGAAACCTTGGTTTTACGGCGGCCGGGAATTCAACCCGGCTTATCGCTACTCATGTCTGCATCCTCACTTGTTGGCACTCCACCTAGCGTTTCCACATGGCTTCAATGCGCCAACAATGCTCTCCTACCACGCATGTCCGGCGAACCGGTCATGCATCCAGAGCTTCGGTATACCGCTTATCGCCAATCATTTTCGGCGCAAGATCGCTCGATGAGTCAGCTATTACGCACTGTTTAAATGATGGCTGCCTCTAAGCCAACATCCTCACTGTCTAAGCAATCTCACATCCTTTCCACTGAGCGGTATTTAGGCACCTTAGCTGCTGGTCTGGGTTGTTTCCCTCTCGAATACGAAGCTTATCCCTCGCATTCTGCCTCCTGGACTTCACCCTACGGCATTCGGAGTTTGATTGAATTCGGTACCCGGGTATGG
>CAIKYN010000236.1 GCA_903831635.1 uncultured Spartobacteria bacterium | reverse complement strand
CCGGGTGCCGTGATGGATGATCCAGGACCGGTCACGATGATGGAGTTGGAAATCGAATTACTCATCTGATTGTTACCCACATCAACGCTACCCGCAACGAGGGTCGCTCCATTGCTGACGAGCAACATATTGAAGGATCCATTGGCACCGAGCGTGACACCTCCAGAGGCATTCAGGGTGGAATTTGAATCTGTGATCGTGACCGTGTTTGAGTTTCCTCCGTCTCCAATGAGGGTATTGAGAGCGATCGTGAGCGTGCTGCCACCCGCAACCGTGAGCGTGTTGCCATTACCACCGGTCCAATCGGCGGGATCGCTATTGGTGCCAACATAGAGATTGCCGCTACTGGTCAGGCTGGCCCCGTTCGTGAGAGTCAGGCTGTTGTAGTTCCCCCCCAAGCCATAGTCTGCAAACCCGATCACAAGATCGCCAGTGTTGGTGACCGATGAGGCATTGATTGTTACATAATTGCCGTCACCTCCGCTCACATTGTATTGGTTGTCCCCTCCATAACCGATGGTCAGACCAGTAGAAGTGAATACCGAGTTACTGGTGATCAGCAGGGAGTTCTCATTACCTCCGGGGTTCAGGGAGTAGTTGCTACCGTAGTATCCGTTGTAATAACCGTAGCCGACATACACGATGTCGGAATTGATCATGGTGCCTTGGTTGACTGTAACGGTGTTGCTGTTTGCTCCATTTCCATATTCCGAATAGCCGATATAGAGCCCCGAGGAGTTGGAGAGTGTGGCTCCCGACGAGACGTTCAGTGAGTTTGCATAGCCACCACCAGCAACAGTCTCAGAGGTGTATTCGACACTTCCAAGATAGATCCCACTTGCCGACACCTGCGCCCCATCGGAAATAGTGAGCGTGTTGCTATTCCCATTTGCGTACTTGACATCACCAACATAAGCAACGTACAGGGATGCCGTTGTATTACTTCCCGTAATGATCGCAGAGTTGTTGTTGGCCGTGGGGATATTGGTGTCGGTGTCACCATACCCCACATAGAAACCGTTCGATGCAGTTAGCGAAGCTCCATTGCTAAGCACCAGTGAATTTCCGTTGCCATCATAACCCACGTAGCCAGTTCCTATGGATGCCTGCGCCCCATCGTTGATCACCAGAGAGTTCTTGTCTCCACCGTCTCCGACAGCGACATAAGAGGATGCATTCAATGCGGAGTTCGATCCAGTAACGAGAAGTGAATTGTTGGAGTTCCCTGTCGGGTTAGTCGATGAGTCATATCCGAATCCGATATCGACTCCCCATGTCGTGACAACTCCTCCATTACCGATCACCATGGATGCGGGGGTGGAGTTGCTGTATCCAATCCCCTCACATCCGTCATAGTTCACATTCTGGACACCGATCCCAAGGTAGTCGCCATAGTTGCTGCTGCCATAGTTATTAAAAGTCCCTCCATTGAGGACAAGTTTTCCAGCGTTCACAATGAGTTGGGCGCCGTTGGTACTATTGCCGGTAAGGATTGTCGTGCCGGAGCCGAGCTGGGCAATGGTTGTATTGCTGTACGACCATCCCCCGCTGAAATTTGCCCCCACGGTGAGGATATCGGCCTGGTTGAAGTTCACCGTGCCGCTGCTGTAGTTCGTTCCGAAGCTGATCGTCTGCGCATTCAGAGTGACATTTGTATCGCTACCTCCGTATGTGCCGACATTCAGAAGTCCGACGGATCCACCCTGACTAGCGATCGTGATGTTCGAGGAAATCAGCGTGCCTCCGCTCGCCACGGTCACCGAACCCGATCCCGCATCGCCGATCGTAAGGTTCCCGCTGTTGCTCAGGGTAGAACCGGCCCCAGTGATCAGGATGGAGTTGTTGAGATCGTTGCTGTAATGACTGATTTCGACATCACCGACATTGGTGAACTTGCCACCCGACGTGATGGTCAGCGTGGAGTTGGAAGATCCGCTATTGCCGACATAGAGATTACCGAGATCAATCACCGTGGCCCTATTGCTTAAGATAAAGGTCGTGTTGGTGGCCCCCGAGTCCCCGATGACTAATCCTGAGGAGTTGCTGTAGAGAGAGTTGGAGCCGGTGACTATCACCGTGCTATTATTGCCACCGTATCCAAGATAGTCTGCCGCTCCTTCCAAGAGCTTACCACCATTGCTGACCGTGAGGCTGTCCCCATTCTCAAAGTACCCCAGGTAGAGACCTGTATTCGTGAATGTAGAGTTCAGTCCAGTGATCATGACCGAGTTGCCCGCATTCGCATAAGAAGAGTTACCAATTGAGGTGAACGGCGAGGAAACCGTCGCCCCATCGGCGATCACCAGCGAGTTACTCGTTCCACCACCATATCCCAGATAAATTTCCTGATTCACGACCGTGAGTGAGGAATTACTACCGGTCACCACCACCGTATTGCCGGTATCGCCAGTGTTATATCCAATGTGCAGATAGTTCGCTATGGATACCACACCTCCATTGGAGACGATGAGCGAGTTGCCGATAGAAGGTGCATTCGACCCATTCCCGCATCCAACATACAGGTCTGCGGAATTCGAGAGGGAGGAATTGCTGCCTGTAACGACAGTCCAATTGCTGTTTCCATTGTAACCGATATACCCGTATTCAGAATTAACGACGGCTCCATTAGTCAGGAGCATGCTGTTCTTATCGCCTCCGTTGCCGACAGTAAGATACGAGGAAACGTTCACTATCGATCCGTTCACCACAAGCGAGTTGCTCGGATTCCCTGAGGGCACCCCGTTGGTCGTAGGATATCCGTAACCGATGTCCAGTGAGGCGCACGCAATGCTACTGTTCGAGGTGATGAGCATCGAGACAGGGACGCTGTTGCTATAATTCGCAAATGTTGGGTAATACCCACCCTGAAAACCAACTTCCACATAACCCGCAAAAGGATTGGTTCCATTATTAACAGTGCTGAAAACAGCATTACTCATCACCAAGCGACCAGCATCGACGACAAGCGCCGCATTGTTGGTACCGCCCTGCCCCGTCATGATCGTGGTCCCGGAGCCAAGCTGAGCAATGATGGCAATCTGTGCATTGGTGCCTGTAAAGATAGAACTGATGGTAAGCGTGTCAGCCTGGTTGAAGTTCACGGCGCTGATACCACTGCCGAAGGTGATTGTTCCCGCTCCGAATGTGACATTCGTGTCGTTGCCCCCAAAGGTGCCGACATTGAGAATGCCGACCGCACCATTACTCGAGGCGATCGAGATGTTCGAGGAGATCAGGGTGCCTCCGCTCGCCACGGTCACTGAGCCCGATCCGGCAGCACCGATGGTGAGGGTGGCGCCATTGCTCAGTGTCGATCCAGTTCCTGCGATCAGGATCGAGTTGTTAGAGTCTCCATTGAATCCACTGATTAAGATATTCCCGCTGTTTAACAAGCGGCCACCATTTGTGATAGCGAGCGTATTGGCTGATCCACCATATCCAACGATGAAATAGATATTATTGGTCCAGGTTGATCCCGAATCACTGATGGTGGCAGAGTTTCCATTGCCCAAAGCACCGATGTAGGTCGCAGAGCTTGTGACTGCCGCATTGCTACTTACCGTCATTGTGTTGCTGTTACCCGATAATCCGACACCGATACCATCAGCTCCTAATTGAGAATTACTTCCCGTCACAAGCAATGAGTTTTGGGAAGCTGCAAATCCAACGGCGACCAAACTAGAAACATCACTTCCGGAAGGCTTTGTTGCGAAAAGACTCCCACCATTGGAAATCACAAGAGATGCCGGTGATGTATTGGTGTAAAGAGTTCCCAGATAATTGGTATTGATACCGACAGCAACTGTACCGGCTAGACCGAAGTCAGCAGTTTGTATCCTCAGAGATCCACCGTTGATCGTAAGTTGCCCCCTGTTCACAATGACTCCAGCGTCGTTGGTCTGACTGCTGACTCCCGTCAGTACCGTCGTACCGGAACCGATCTGAGCGATGATCTGATCATTATTCGTGCCTGCCGTCTGAGAAAAAACTGAACTGATAGTTAATTCATCAGCCTGATTGAAGTTGAGGATCGCTGTGCCGGATCCCATGGTCACCGATCCAACACCAAAGGTGACATTCGTATCATTGCCCCCAAGTGTGCCGACATTCACCGTGCCCGAGGCCCCATTGGTGGCCCCGATCAGGAGATTCGGGGTGGTGATACCGCCGCCGTTAGCGATGGTCAGAGTGTTTGAGACGCCTTGGAGACCGACGACAACAGCGCCGGCTGAGAGGGAGGATCCTGTTCCGGTGACCAGGATGCTGTTATTAGAGGAATTCGTGCCGTAGCCAACATAGAGGTTCGAGCCGACAAGGACACTCGCGGCATTCGAGATCACGAGGGAATTCAATGCACCGTACCGGCCGACGTAGGCCTTGCCGGAGTTGGTCCAGACCGATCCGGTCCCGGAAACGAGAACCGCATTACCGGAAGAGGAGTTGGAATCACCGATGCGCAGGGCCCCAGTGACAAGTGTGCCACCGCCAAGCACGGAGAGGGAGTTGGATCCGCCAAGGCGACCGACATAGAATGTCTTGGAGAGTGAGTTCGAGAAGAGAGAACCATTCCCGGTGATCGTCAGGCTGTTGTTGGAGGATCCTGTATCGAATCCGAGGACAGCGTCCGAGTTGGTCACCGTGACGCGCCCCCCGTTGGAGACCACCATGGAGTTGCCTGAACCCTGGTAACCGAGAGCGAATCGGCTGGAGGAGCCGATCTGGAAAAGGGAGTTGGATCCCGTCACGCTCACCCTGTTGTTCGAGGAGGAGGCATCAAGGCCCACATCCGTTGCTGTCCCGTTTGTGGTTACGGTGACCGTTCCGCTACCGATGACCAGCGAGTTGGAGGATCCGTCGTAGCCGACTCTCAGGTCTCCGGAGTTAGTGAGGGATCCGCCCGCAAGTTCGACGATATTGCCGTTGGCATTCGTGTCACCGCCGATCTTGATGCCGCCGACCGAGACAGCTCCATTGGTCGCGATGGTGACTTTGTTGCCACTACCGGAGAATCCGACATTAAGATCGCCAGCCACATTCAGTGTTGAAGTGCCGCTTCCACCTCCCACCGTCACGCTGTTGGAGAGGGAATTGGAAGATACACCGACCGAGACAACTCCGGCGCTCACGGTTGCTCCATTGGAGATGACCAGGTTGTTACCGCTTCCGGTCCAGCCGACGTTGAGCGACTTGCCATTAGTCACGATCAAGGAAGAACCAGCATCTGAAACAACAACGGAGTTATTCGAGGAGGATGCATCCAGTCCGATCATGAGATCATCACCGACAAGGGCGGAGCCCTGATTCGAAACCACCAGGCTGTTGCTGCTTCCATACTGACCCACATAGAGTTTTCCGGAGAGGGTGAGCGTGGAGGCCCCAGCGATCACCACGCTGTTGTTTGATGAGGCAGAATCGAAGCCGATGATGCCATTGGAGGCGACTACAGAGCCCCCCGCCGTTACTTGCAAGGAATTGGAAGAACCATAGTAGCTAATATAAAGATCGCTAGAGTTACTCCAGAGGGAAGAGGCTCCCGTCACCAGCACCGTATTGTTCGAGGCATTAGCCCCATATCCGATCGTGCCCGTGCTGTTAGCCACTGTTCCCCCATTGGAGATCACCATGCTGTTGCTTGCCCCCTCCTTGCCGACATAGAGATCGCCGCTGTTGGTTAGCACGGTATTCGTGTTGCCTATGGTCAGGAGGTTGTTGAAGGCCGTTGAATCATAGCCCACGTAGGTGTTCCCGTAGCTGTTGGTCCCTGAAGTGAAGTTCGTGGTCTGGTTAGGCGTGTTGCTACCCACGTACAACTCGGGAATAAGAAGACTCAACGTGAGATACCCATTGCCTGAATTGGTATTCGTCGCCGACTGGAGTGTAAAAGCATAAGTAACGGAACTAATCAGAGTGTTAGTTGCAAAATAGGAACTTCCTCCCTTCCCCCCGAACCCATTTCCAAAGCCACCATTACCACCAGCATAGCCTCCTCCGCCACCCCCTCCATCTCCCCCGCCCCCTCCCCCTCCAAAGCCGCCATCAGCACCACCTAAGTTGCCGCTACCACCCTCAAATGAGCCTGTCGCGCTTTTACCTCCTAGTGCCCCATCTATAGCTGCACCGCTGCCATTGCCGCCATCTGTGATAAATCCACTACCGCCACCCCCACCCCCTTTCCCACCAAGGCCTCCCCCACCAGTTCCCCCTCCTCCCGTGCCATCATTTGTTGTGAGGGCGTTAAACCCAAGGCCGCTAATACTATTCGGGGCCCCACCACCTCCTCCTGCTGACACTAATAAGGGAGTAAGAGTAGAGGGAGAATTTGAGAGATAGACAAAAGTCCCACCTCCTCCTCCACCTCCACCGTAGGAATTATTTGCTCCGCTGCCGCCTGATGCACCGACTGAAATGTAAAGAGTAGTCCCAGCATTCAAGACTCCGTTTACAGTAAGGATGGCCCCGGTGCCACCCCCAACTTGAGAACCACCATTATCAGCGGCACCACCGCCTGCTCCAGCTGCAGTCAGTTGGTAGGAGCCCGTGGTTGGTATCGTGTAGGTGATGATCGTTCCTGAGAAGGAAAAGTTCGTACTCTGGGCCTGTGCTGATGCTATGATTAAGCCGAAGAGGAAGAGGTGAGCCAGCAGGAATCGAGAGATGATTTTTGAGGTCATGGGATTTTTAGGAGATTCGGTTTTGGAAATATGTGATCGGGGATCGGGTGACTTGGAATGAAAAAAATTGAACGGATGAGTTTCAGGATGGTCAAAATGAATAGCGAAAAGTCATTTTGAGAACCCCTGATACCCATCATTTGGGGCATCGGGGGCAGTGTTGCGGCGTGGTAATCCGATATGCATCAGGGCAAGGAATGAGATAAGACGAAAAATTTCCACAAATTCTAAACAAATCCCTTCCCCCCTCGCAACAAAAAATAACCGTGATTATATGACGATTCCGCACCCTCCTTACCCCCCCATTTTTATTCAGATAAACCTATGTTATTAGGGTAATTCTTTGATCGATTATTCTAGAGCGGTTTCAATGTAGTCTGACGTACTGAAGATGAAGGCGATAGGGGAGAAGCCTTAGAGCTAGTGCCAAGAACTAGCTAATCACATCCCACATCCTGCCGGAGATGTTACCCAGAGAGGACTCTGGAATGGGATATCTTACACAAAGGGATTGATAGCCTTGATCCCTCCATAGTCCTGACCATGACTAAAATCCTCGGTGATGAGCTGGGATGCTCCAGAAGCACGGGCAGCCGCAAGGATCATGGAATCCCACAACGAAAGCTGCCAGCGGGACTGCTCAGCAATTCCTCCTTGCAAGAGGGAAAGGGTATTGTCAACGACCGGCCATAATGTGTAATCGCGCACGAGTTGATGAATCTCCAACCTGGGGATACCACGCCGCTCCATGTTCACATGGAGTTCCTGAAGCACCTGCACACTGACCGCCGTCTGACCGAGCTGTTTCCATCCTTGCTCCACAATCTCTAGAGCCCGTTCCCTTTTGATCCCCGCATCAAGATCGTAGGCGTAGAGAAGGATATTGGTGTCGAGAAATCTAGCGGCGTGCATGAATCTCGTTGCGGGAGAGAGGCTTACCACCCAGATGAAAGCCGCTCCTAAGCCTGCTCAACGGAGCCTCTTGACCAAGAATCTCTGGAGCATTACCCAAAACATGATCAAGCCCCGCAAGAATTACATCCTTGAGCGTGGATCGCTGTTGGGCCGCAAGGACTTTTGCCCTATAAAGAATCTCCTCAGGAAGATCTATCGTTGTTTTCATGATAAATAGAATATAACCATCTACATGGCCGTATAGCAATATAGCAATATTTATCTATAGCTAGAATGGTATAAACTGGCGTGTGGCTTTCTAGAGCGATTTTGGTTTAATATGTCGCTTAGTTTACAAGGATAAAAACTGAGAGGATTGGCCACAAAAGGCACAAAAAGCTCAAAATCAAACAGGGCAGAGGAAATATCCTCCTGTGCATTCTGTGCATCTTGTGGCTACCTTCTTCCTCATTGCGACAAGATAAAAAGAAACTGCTCTAGGGAAACACCTGGGCTAATTGCTCGCGACCCGCTCTCCCGACTTGCAGGGTGACGGTTGAATGGGCAAAAGAGATTCTGGCACCTCGACCCATATCGACCTTGCCTCCAAAGGAAACCCCGCCACGGATTGCCGGAAAAGGAACAGCCCGCAATCTCTCGATTGCGGGCTGCCTCTGGGTGGATTTCCCCATGGCAAAACCACGGGGTCTCGGGGAGGAAATCCTTAATGTTTTAAGCTAAGACTTACCACTCCAACGCACCTGCATTCTGGTAGGCCGTCACCTTGGTCTCGAAGAAGTTCGCCTCCTTGGAAAGGTCGGCCACCTCGCTCATCCATGGGAAGGGATTCTGACTACCGAACTCCTGGGGCATGTGGAGGCGGTCGAAGCGACGATCAGCGATGTACTGGACATACTCGCGGAAGAGACCGGCATTCAGTCCAAGGATGCCGCGGGGCATGCAATCCTGAGCGTAAGCGATCTCAAGCTCGACGGCCTTGAGGATCATGGCGCGCACTTCGGCCTCGAGTTCCGGAGTCCAAGCCTCGGGATTCTCCTCGCGGATGCCGTTGATAAGGTCGATACCGAAGTTCAGGTGGATCGACTCGTCGCGCATGATGTACTCGAACTGCTGGCCGATGCCGACCATCTTGTTCTGGCGCTTGAAGGAGAGGAGCATCACGAAGCCGCTGTAGAAGAAGATTCCCTCCATGATGACGTAGAAGCCGACCAGGTTCTTCAGGAACTTCTGAAGCCCCTCGATGGTGTCGGTGGAGAAGCCCTCCTCCATGATGGAAGCGGTGAGGGTCATCTCAAAGGCATCCTTGTCGTTAATGGAATTCACCTCGTGGTACATGTTGAAAATCTCACGCTGATCAAGCGCAAGGCTCTCGACGATGTACTGGAAGGTGTGGGTGTGGATCGCCTCCTCGAAGGCCTGGCGAAGCATGTACTGACGGGCCTCGGGGTTGGTGACGTGCTTGAAGATTGCGAGCACGATGTTGTTCCCGACAAGGCTCTCAGCAGTGCTGAAGAAGCCGAGATTCCGCATGATGACCTGACGCTCGTCGGCGGTGAGCTTGTTGGACTTCCAGAGCTCGATATCGCGCTGCATCGGGATCTCATTCGGCATCCAGTGGTTGGCGCAGCCCTTGGTGTAGTAATCCCAGGCCCAGGTGTACTTCAGGGGCATGAGCTGGTTCACATCGACCTGCTTGCAGTTGACCAGGCGTTTCTGATCGGGATCGATCCGCTTGGTGAGGTCGTGGAAGGTGGCGGGTCTATCGGAGGAGGAGCAGCAGGACATGGTGGTGGGTTCGTTGGGTGTTAAGTTACGTGAGGAGTGTCGTTTTTTCCAGCGTGGGTCTTGTGTTGAGTTGCTTGGCGACGGGTTGGGGTGGGGAATTGTGAAAGGAGGAAGAATTACTGGCAGGCTTCGCATTCACCTCCGTTGCGCATCGCCTCGATGCTGCAGGCAGCCGCCTGCTCGGGGGTGAACTCCTTCGCAGCTTTTTTGGGCTGATTGACCCAGTTAGGACGGGCCTGACTGGTGCTCTGCTCAACCGTGGAAGCGGCCGTGGCACGTAGGTAGTAAGTGGTCTTAAGACCCGTCTCCCAAGCATGGAGGTACATGTCGTTGAGCCTCTTGCCGCTCGGAGCGGCGATGTAGAGGTTCAGCGACTGACCCATGTCGATCCACTTCTGGCGGCGGCTGGCGCATTCGATGTACCAGCCCGGCTCCACCTCGAAGGCGGTGCGGTAGATCTCGCGGATATTCTCGGGAATACGGTCGATACCGAGGATGGAGCCATCCTTGTATTTGAGCTCCTCGAGCATCTTGCGATCCCAAATGCCGAGCGCCTTGAGGTCCTCGACGAGGTAGCTGTTGATGACGGTGAAGTCACCGCTCAGGTTGCCCTTGGCAAAGAGGTTCTTGAAGGTTGGCTCGATCGACTGGGAGACACCGGTGATGTTGGAGATCGTGGCGGTCGGGGCGATCGCCATGGTGTTGCTGTTGCGCATGCCATGCTTCCGGACGGCGGCACGGATGACATTCCAATCGAGGGTGGAGGAGCGATCCATGCTCACGGGCATCCCACGCTCCTGCTCGAGGAGATCGATGGTGTCGATCGGCAGGAGGCCGCGATCCCACTTCGATCCCTTGTAGCTCTCGTAGGCACCACGCTCGGCGGCAAGCTCCGTGGAGGCCAGGATGGCGAAGTAGGAGATCGCCTCCATACTGGTGTCGGCAAAGGTCACGGCCTCATTGCTCGCATAGCTGATCTTGAGCTTGTAGAGAGCATCCTGGAAGCCCATGAGTCCGAGACCGACGGGGCGGTGACGGAGGTTCGCATTCCTCGCCTCGGGGGTTGGGTAGTAGTTGATGTCGATGACGTTATCGAGCATCCGCATGGCGGTCCGGATGGTCTTCTCCAGAAGGGCCAGGTCGAGACCATTCTCAGTGACATGAAGGGGAAGTCCGATGGAGCCAAGGTTGCAGACGGCTGTCTCCTCGGCGGAGGTATTGAGCAGGATCTCGGTGCAGAGGTTGGAGCTGTGGACGACTCCCTGGTGATCCTGAGGGGAGCGGAGGTTGGAGGGATCCTTGAAGGTGATCCAAGGATGGCCTGTCTCGAAGACCATGGAGAGGATCTTGCGCCAGATGACGGCTGCCTCGACCCGCTTGAAGAGGGCGATCTCACCGCGATCGGCCATCGCCTCGTACTCGCTGTAGCGCTCTTCGAAGGCGCGGCCGTAGAGGTCGTGCAAGTCGGAGACATCGCTCGGGCTGAATAGGGTCCACTGGCCGTTCTCCTTGACCCGCTTCATGAAGAGGTCGGGGATCCAGTTAGCGGTATTCATGTCGTGGGTGCGGCGGCGCTCGTCACCCACATTCTTGCGAAGCTCAAGGAAGTCCTCGATATCGAGGTGCCAGGTCTCGAGGTAGGCGCACATCGCCCCCTTGCGCTTGCCGCCTTGGTTCACGGCGACGGCGGTATCGTTGGCCACCTTGAGGAAAGGAATGACACCTTGGCTCTCGCCGTTGGTCCCCTTGATGAGGGAACCGGTCGCGCGGACGTTGGTCCAGTCGTTACCGAGGCCGCCAGCCCACTTCGAGAGCTTGGCATCGTCGCTGATGCACTTGAAGATGTGGTCGAGGTCGTCCATGACCGTCGTCAGGTAGCAGGAACTGAGCTGCGGGTGCAGGGTGCCGCTGTTGAAGAGGGTCGGTGTGGAGGAGGTGAAGAGGAAACTGGAGAGGAGTTCGTAGAACTCGATGGCACGCTCATTCTTCTGAGTACCCTCATTGATCGCGAGGCCAAGGCAGACACGCATCCAGAAGAACTGGGGCGACTCGATACGGCGGCCGCCAATGTGGATCAGGTAGCGGTCGTAGATGGTCTGCAGTCCCATGTAGTTGAAAAGCAGGTCACGCTCGGGCCTGAGGGCGGCGGCGATCTTCTCCAAATCAAACTCCAGAAGCGCGGGGGCGAGCCGGCCGGCAGCGATCCCCTCCTCAATGTAGGCCTTGAAGCGTGTCGCGTGGGCGACCGTGACATCGTGGTAGTGTTCGAAGCCGGGAAGCGTCTCCCCATAGATCACATTCAGCAACAGGCGGGCGGTGACATAGCCGTAGGCAGGATCCTGCTCGATGCGGGACTTGGCGGCAAAGATCATCGCCTTCTCGATCTCATCGATGCGGACGCCATCGTAGAGGCTCCTCATCGTCTCATCAGCCATCTCACGGGCCTCGCAGCGGTCCTCAAACCCTCGGCAGGCGCGGATCAGGGTGCGGCGGATACGCTGGGGCTCCAAGATCTCCTTGCTGCCGTCACGGAGGGTGACATGAAGCTCGGCCTGAACATGACCGGAAAGATCGCGGTCTCCACGCAGGGCACGGGCTTTACGGCGGTCCTCACGGTAAATGATGTAGCGGCGGGCTACCTGGACGTGTCCCTGAACCATAAGTGCCTCCTCCACGGCATCCTGGACACGCTCGATCTCGAGCTCCTCGCCACGGGCGGCGCGGCTGAAGAGGCGCTGAACCACAGCAGATGTCACCGAAAGAGCCGCGGCGTGATCCTCCGGAGAGAGGGAATAGTCACTGGGAATATCACGATCAGCCTTGAGTGCGCTCTCGACAGCCAATCGGATCCGCTCCTCATTGAAGGGTTCGCTACGACCATCACGCTTGCGGACGGTGAATTCACGACCCTGAAGTGGGTCGACCCCGCTTAGGGAGAGTTGGCCGGAGAGTGGTTCCATGGATTTAGGGAGGGGCTTTGGGGTTTTTGGGAAAAGTTCCATAAAAACACTATATGTTGTGTCTCGAGGATCGGGTGGCCGCAATTTGTAGGTCAGACAGCGACATCGGGTCAACGAGATTTGTTATAAATTCTTCTTTTTTCTTTTTTCTCTTTTGCGGGGGTAAAAAACAGGGGCGGGATAATGATTTTCCCGCCCTGGGATCGCCTCAGCAAGCACAAGAAAGCTTTGTGAATAACTAAACCTTGGAAAAAGATTGCCCCACCTCTGGGCACGTCGGGGGGCTCTCCCCTATTGGCTGCGCGGTAGGAAGGCCTCGCCGGAAAGCAAGGATAGGGCCTCTCCGACCAGAAAGAGCGATCCGGTCAGAAGAAAAGGGGCTCCGGAGCCAGAATCATGCTCTCGAAGGGCCTCAAAGGCTTCCCGAAGTGCCCCATAGAGCTTGGGGACGGGATGTGAACAACCCGAGAGGCCCTCTCCCAACGCAATTTTTGCAGGATCCAGCGAGCGAGGAGAGGCTACCGGAACAAGAAAGATCTCCGAAGCCAGTGGCATCAATACGGCTAGCATCGCCGAGGGATCCTTGTCCGCGAGAGCCCCGAAGATCAGTCGGCAGGGTCGCTCCCCATAGACCTCCCTCCAGGTGATCGCAAGTTGGCGGGCGGCGTGGAGATTGTGCGCTCCATCCAAGACCAATTCAGTACCGTGAAAGTCCGAGCGTTGGAACCGACCGGGCCAGCAAACCGCACGAAGCCCTGCCTCGAGGGCCTCGGGAGAGGGCTTGAATCCCGCCGCACGGATCATTTCGAGAGCCACAGCGGCATTCCATCGCTGATAGGATCCGGCAAGGCCGAGTTGGATCTCTGGAGATAGCGGAGCCTCAACCCACTCACAGGGAGCGCCAACCATCTCGGCAACTGCCGACAAGGCCGCAGCCGCCTCTTCCACCTGAGGGGCGATGACGGCGGGCACTCCTTTCCGCAGGATCCCCGCCTTCTCCCGGGCGATCTCGGTAAGCGTTTCGCCCAACCACTCCGAATGATCGAGTGCAATGGGGGTAATCGCGCAGGCAATCTTGGGAGCCATGTTGGTGGCATCGAGGCGACCGCCAAGGCCAGTCTCCAAAACCACCACCTCACAACCTTCACGATCAAAAAGATCGAAGGCCAAAGCCGTCACTAACTCGAAAAAGGTGGGCTGATCCTCCTCCCTCCACTCCTCGGTGATCTCCCTCAACCGTACGATCCCTGCATCGATCGTGTCATCCCCAACATTCTCCCCATTGATCCGGATCCGTTCTGCGAACTTCACCAGATGAGGGGATGTGTAAAGACCGGTACGGAGTCCCATGCTTCGGAGGACAGATTCGGCAACGGCGCAGACAGAGCCCTTCCCATTGGTTCCCGCCACATGGAGGCAACGTAGCTTTCTCTCAGGATTCCCGAGAGCCGCCAGAAGGCACTCCATCCGATGAAGCCCCGGATGGACACCTCGGGACTGAGTGGCGATCAGCCAATCGAGTGGGGATAAGACGGAAGACATGAAGTCGGATGAACTCACAGGGATCAAGGGGGTGAAGGAGATTTTTCCACAAATACCCTCTGTCGTTTCATCCTTTGTTCTTTTAGCCCTGGCTTACCGATGGTGGCATGGATCCCCAGAGGGTGTCTTCGGCATAAAAAAACATCACTGAACTCAGGGGCGGGTTACATCCATCAATCCCTTTTATCCCCTTGATCCCTGTGACTGCTATCTCCTCCCCTACTTCCCCATCAGGTTCCCGATGATCGTGATGATGGTCTCACGCATCTTTGCGCGCGGAACGATCTCGTCGATAAGACCATGTTCCAGCAAGAACTCGGCGGTCTGGAAGCCCTCGGGGAGCTCCTGATGCGTGGTCTCACGAATCACGCGTGGACCGGCAAATCCGATCATTGCCTTTGGTTCCGCAAGCGCGATGTCACCGAGCGTGGCAAAGCTGGCCATAACACCGGCCGTTGTCGGATTCGTCAGCACAGCGATGTAAGGAAGTCCCGCCTCGCTATGACGGGCAAGAGCGCCGCTTGTTTTGGCCATCTGCATGAGGGAAAGCATCCCCTCGTACATACGGGCTCCTCCGGAAGCACAGACAATGATCACCGGACGCTTGGCCTTGGTGGATGCCTCAATGATGCGTGTGATCTTCTCACCGACCACAGATCCCATGGTGGCCGCCAGGAACGAAAAATCCATCACCGCCAGTCCAACGGGATGTCCACCCATAGCACCAGAACCCGTGATCACGGCGTCGACGAGTCCTGTCTTCTCCCGATAGGTCTTGAGACGATCCTCGTAGGTGGCGACACCTTTGAAGCCGAGCGGATCGACCGCCGTCATCGCCGCATCCGTCTCCTCGAAGGTTCCCTCGTCAACCAGTGTCGAGATCCTCTCGTGGGCCCCCATGGCGAAATGATGGCCACACTTGGGGCAGACGCGCAGATTCTCCTCGATGGCCAGATGATGAACCATCTCTGAACATCCGGGGCACTTGGTCCAGAGACCTTCGGGCATTTCGCGCCGATTTTTTCCCGAAAACTTGAGGGTCGGCTTTTTGAAAATCGTCATGGGTTACAATTCTGCAACAAATCTGCGGTGGTTGGGAAGTCTGATGGGGGATCGGGTTTAGGATCTAGGAAATCCATCAGAGGAAAAGATGAGAAAAGAACATCTCTGATTTGAATCCCTAGCCCCTTATCTCCCATATCTCATCCCCCAAGTAGCGATTTCCCATTTACCATTACCCCCTCGCAACCACCACCGCAGTGACTTCAGTGATCCCCGCTTCTCTAAGAACGATCGCGCAGGCGTCAAGCGTTGCTCCGGTCGTCGTCACATCGTCAACCAACAGCACGGAACCCCCTTCTCTTGCGGAGGAAAGCTTCCGACATTCAAAAGCTCCT
>CAIKYN010000235.1 GCA_903831635.1 uncultured Spartobacteria bacterium | reverse complement strand
CTCACGCTCACCCTCAACACATCCATCATCATGGCACAAGACGCCTCCTCCAACCTTGCCCAGGGACAAGCCTTCCTTAAGGAAAACGCCACCAAGCCCGGCGTCCATACCACACCGAGCGGCCTACAGTATAAGGTGATTACTGAAGGACATGGCAAGAGCCCCAAGGCCACCGACACGGTCCTTGTCCACTACCGCGGCACCACGATTGACGGCACCGAATTCGACAGCTCCTACAAGCGCAACGAGCCGATTTCCTTCCCTCTCAATGGCGTCATCCCAGGCTGGACCGAGGGCGTTCAGCTCATGAAGGAAGGCGGCAAAGTCCAGCTCTTCATCCCCTCAAACCTGGCTTATGGATCCCGTGGAGCAGGCGGAGTGATTGCTCCGGACTCAACGCTGATTTTCGATATCGAACTGCTTAAAGTACAGTAAGTCTCGGTATATCGGCGGACAGCTGCATTGACCCAGTCGACGTAGGACGACTACGCTTTCTCTTGGTCGCCTTACTCTCCATCCGATCGTCCGAGACCTAAAAGAGTTAGATGCAGCAACAAGTTCTGACGATCACTCCTACGGAAGGAGTTCCTAGGTCATGAAAACTGAGAGGTTTTGTAACTAAGTCCCATGAATTATAAGGGCAAACTTTCTTCTGATTCTATTTTTGGTAATAACAAAAATCGGGATTGCACATAATTTGAAATAACATTTATTTGCAAACGTATTTAGTGAGAGATTTTTGATAAATCGTGTATCGATCGGTATAAAAAGCATTTACCTTCTAAGAAGCTATGGCTATCCCAAAGATCATCCATCAAACTTATTTTTCAGAAAATGCTCTACCTGCAGAGATCGCCAGTAATATAGAATTTTTAAAGAAGAATAATCCAGACTGGGAATACAAGTTCTATGATGACAATAAAGTCATCGAATTTATTTCTAAGAACTATCCTGTAGAGGTGCTGGATTTATTTAACAGAATAAATCCAAATTATGGCGCGGCAAGGGCTGACCTTTTCAGATATTTACTAATGTATCAAGTTGGAGGCGTCTATTTAGATATAAAATCAACTTCAAAAAACCCGCTAAATAATATTATAAAAAAAGAGGATAGTTTTTTAATATCACAATGGAAAAATCAACTCGGCTTTAGGTTTTCCTCTTGGGGATTACATAAAGAGCTTAGTAATATTCCCGGGGGTGAGTTTAATAATTGGATTATTATTTCTGAACCGCGGCATCCATTTCTGCTTAATGTAATAAAAAGGGTTCTTTTCAACATAAGAAATTATAATTTAGAAAAAGATGGAGTTGGAGGCGATGGCACTTTGAGACTTACCGGACCTATACCCTACACACTTTCCATCGTTCCGTTACTTAAAGATAATAAGTTCCGATTTTTTAGCGCTGAGGATTCCGACTTCTTGTATTCAATCTATCAAAATAACGATCATCACATTAAAGCACTACGCAGTACTTACAAAACAAGAACAGACCCAATAGTCAAAAATGACATAAAGCAAACCTTTGAGGAAATATATAAAAACAAACTTTGGGGAAATTCAGGGAATGGACTATTCTATTCTGGTTATGGTTCTCATGACAGTCAGGTTACAGATACTTATAAAAACTCGATCATCAAACTATTGTCCTCTTATCGAAAGAAACTTAATGCAGTGGATGTAGGTTGTGGAGATTTTAATATAGGCAAAATGATCAGGCCTCTTTGTGAATCATATACTGCAATAGATATTGTTAAGCCTTTAATAGAATTTAATAAAACAAAATATAAATCGCTAAATGTGGAATTTTTATGTCTTGATATCACTAAAGACGAAATTCCATCAGGAGATATCATTTTTATCAGGCAGGTATTTCAACATTTATCGAATTCATCAATTCAAAATTCTCTTTCTCAAATCACCAAAAAATTTAAATATATTGTCTTTACTGATTCGCAACCAAATATCGAAAAATTCGTCCCCAATTTAGATATTATCGAGGGAGCTGGCACTAGAACGAGTATGGGCAGTGGGGTCGTTTTAACTGATGCACCGTTTAACCTAGTCGTTAAAAAGGAAATTCAACTCTGTTCAGTTCCTGAGTATAGCCAAGAGCAAGGGAGTATAAAAACTCTCTTTTATGAACTGTAAAAAAGGGCGGTTATCGATCTAATATTCTTATGCAGTTATCCCGGCATCCCGTGATAATACTCTACTGGGATAAACAACTCATTAAGTGAGTCGTCTTTTTTGTAATCGAGGAGATGAATCTTGATCACAAGAAGATGTTTTAACAGTCATAAGTTCTCTCTTTTTAATAATCATATGCTCGAGATGCATCGACGAATCGCGCAGTTCCTTTTCTTAGTCCCTTCGCTTTTTGCCCAGAGCAATATCCCCGACATTAAGGTTTATTTCAGTCCTCATGGGGGATGCACCGAGGCGGTGGTGCGTGCGGTTCAGGCGGCGAAGAAACAGGTGCTGGTGGAGGCGTATTCGTTCACCTCGGAGCCGATTGCCATTGCGCTTATTGAGGCGGAGAAGCGAGGTGTCGATGTGGAGGTGATCCTCGACAAAAGTCAGGAGCAGGCCAGGGGAACAGAGGCCGATTTGATCATGGAGAATGGCATTCCCACGTTCACCGATTCGTCCTATCGGATCGCCCATGACAAGGTGATGATCATCGATGGAACCCGGGTGATCACTGGATCATTCAACTTCACCAAGAGCGCAGAAGATTTCAATGCTGAGAACTTGCTAGTGATCTCCAACGACCCACCTTTAGCCGATCAGTACACGGCGAGTTGGAAGCAGCACCTGGCGCAGTCTCATCCGTTCCATCCCGGCAAGAGCCACCACAAGCACGGCTCACATTCCCGATACTATGGACCTCTTGGAGCAGGGGAAATAGAGCCGACCGGGTAGGGGGCGGAGCCTCACTTGACACGGATTTCGTGCGCACTATTGTAGTGTCCATGAGGAATATCACACTAAGTGCCAGTGAGGAGGTGATTGAGAGGGCCCGTGCCGTGGCCCGGGAGCATCACACGAGCCTGAACCAGATGTTCCGGGATTGGCTGCAGACCGTGGATCATGGTTCAAAGCGGATCGGTGGATATCGCGGCTTCATGCAACGCGTCAGCGGAAGGATTTCTGTAGGTGGACGAAGGTTCACCCGTGAGGAGATGAATGAGCGCTGAATTTTTCTTCGATACGAATCTCTTGGTGTATTCGTTCGAGGATAGGGAGAGCGCCAAACAGCACAGAGCCAAGGAACTAATTGAGCAGGCTCTCGAAACACGCGGGGGAGTAATCAGTTGGCAGGTAGTCCAAGAGTTTCTCAATGTTGCCCTTCATAAGTGGCAAAAGCCGATGACGGCGGCTGATGCGAAGGAGTTTTTTCAGACGGTTCTCAATCCGCTTTGTACGGTTTATCCATCGGCTGAAATTTGGAGTTCCGCGTTGCGGATCGCTGAGGAGAGCCAATACCGGTTCTATGACAGCCTCATCGTGGCTTCGGCAATCCAAAGCGGGGCAACAATCCTCTATTCAGAGGATCTTCAGGACGGTCGCCAATTTGGCCCCCTGCAAATCTGCAACCCTTTCAAGTGATCGATTGGGTTGTTTGCCCTGACAGTCTCAAAGTATTGACGCCACTTCCCTCCCGGGAAGCAGTGGCGCCCTCAGGGCTACAACTTCGTCGTAGTCTTACGCGCATCTTCCCAGATGCTTGGTTCAGCCTAAACGGCTTTCACTTCAGATGAACTTACCGGGGTTCAGGATATCCTTCGGATCGATAGCCTTTTTGATACGGGCGTGGAGGGTGCGAAGTTCCGGTGTCGTGGCCTCGTTCCACCAACGCTTCTTGGCCAGGCCGATGCCATGCTCTCCGGTGATCGCGCCACCCCATTTGATGACCTGGGTGAAGAGAGCATCCAGGACTCCCTCGATTTCCTTTGGACGCTTGGCCTGCTGTTCCTTGGAGACCATCACGTTCACATGGATGTTGCCATCACCGGCATGGCCGAAGCAGGCGATCGGGAAGCCGGTCTTTTTCTGAAGTTTCTCGGCAAAGGCGATCAGGTCGACCAGTCGCCCACGGGGAACGGCGATGTCCTCGTTCAGTTTGGTGAGGCCGGTGGCCTTCAGCGATGCGGAGAAGGCACGGCGCAAGGCCCAGATCCGCTCGCAGCGTTCCGGCGAGGTGGCGAGTTCGACCTCGAGGGCCTTGTTCTTGGCCAAGAGGGCCTTGAGGGCTTTTCCTTCCCCCAGGACACTTGCCTTCTGGCCGTCGAGTTCAACAAGGAGATGGGCCTTGCCGGGTGGAATCATGATACCCTTTGCATTTCCCGTGACTTCTTTTGGGGCATTCCGGGCCGACTGGAGGGTGAAACTGTCGGCCACCTCGACGGCGCAGGGCAGGTAGCCAGCCTTAAAGATCGTTTGGACTGCTGCTGCGGCATCCTGCATCGATCCGAATCCCGCCGAGAGTGTCACTCGTGCCGGAGGGAGGGGAAGGAGACGAAGGGTGGCTTCCGTGATGACGCCCAGCATCCCCTCGGAGCCGACAAACATTCCCACGAGGTCGAAGCCGGTCTTGTTCTTGTGGGTGCGTCCCCCGACACGAACGAGGGTGCCGTCGGCCAAGGCGACCTGCAGTCCGAGAACATAGGGACGCGTCACACCATATTTGAGGCAACGGGGGCCGCCCGCATTGGTGGCAATATTACCGCCTAGGGAGCAGTCCTTGTAGCTCTGGGGATCGGGCGGGTATAAGAGACCATTCCTTTCCACCTCTTTCTGAAGCACTCCAGTGATAACAGCCGGTTCCACAACGGCGACGAAGTCCTCGCCGCTGATCTCCCGAATGCGGTTCATCCTGTGCATGCTCATCAGGATCCCTCCACGGACAGGAACGCAGCCGCCGACATAGCCGTGACCGGCGCCACGGGTAGTGACAGGAATGTTG
>CAIKYN010000234.1 GCA_903831635.1 uncultured Spartobacteria bacterium | reverse complement strand
TCCCCTACCGCCAAGCCTTTTCTGCCAACGTTCGCTCCAGAGTTTCCTGTTCTCCGTCACCATCACGACTCCCCGGTGGGTTGTCCGGGTGGTTTCTGCTAGGAATTGGCAGGTCTTCTCAAAGGCATCCCATTGGAAAGCGCTGTGATTTTTCAGTCCAAGTGCTTTCCGCGCTGATTTTCTGATAAACATGCGCAGGAACCAGAAGGGTTCGGACCTCGCTGGAAATTGTCCTGAATAGGCGGTGGTCACTCCATGCACCGTCTCCTCATGATCAATGATTGCATAAACGACTTCACCAATACGCCTCGAGGCCTCCGCGTGGGTAAGAACCCCCTCTCCGAGCCACATTGAGACAATGCTCTGAAGCAGTGCCGGATTGTTGCTTCCTGGGACAAGCTTTAGATGGAGGTCGGATGACATGGGATTGGACATGCTACGATTCTCAATGAAGCATGAGATTGTGAAAAGAGAAGTTTGCCGGTAGAATGGAAAAGCGATTGAATAAGAGCTTCTTCGGATTTTTCCATGACTACAACTTTTGATAAAAGCTACTTTCTGAGGCTTTTCCTAACGCTGACTTGGGCGAATTTCAAGATGCGCTATTACGGCAGCATCTTAGGGTATGTATGGTCGCTTCTGAAGCCTTTAGCTCTCTTCGGGGTATTGTATTTTGTCTACTCGTTTGTCTTCAAACAGACCGCTCCTCACTACAAACTCTTCTTGCTTCTGGGAATCATCCTTTGGGATTTCTTCACCCAGGCGACTGTGGCCGGGATGAATGGCTTCATTGGAAACTATCAAATGATCCGGAAAGTCTACCTTCCTAGGATTGTTCTTGTAATGGCCGCTATCTCCGGATCCTTTATCGGACTTTTCTTTAATTTAATAGTTTTTGCCATTTTTGCTATCTTTGACGGAGTTGATATTCATTGGCGGATGCTCTGGTTCATTCCTTTGCTAGCGGCGCTTTACCTTCTTGTGACAGGCATTGGCCTGGTTCTGAGCATCATTGTTGTAAAGGTTCGTGATATGCTGAGTGTCTGGGATGTTTTCCTGCAACTGGGCTTCTGGCTGACTCCGATCATCTATCCGATGAGTATGGTTCCGGAGAAACTACGATTTCTTATGTTCCTGAATCCTATCGCAGGTATCCTAACCTACTCACGCTACTTGCTAGTGGGGATTGGTGGACTCACCAAAGTCGGATACTGTTATGTTCTAGGAATCAGCCTTCTCGTGTTCCTGCTCGGAGTGGCTGTTTTCAAATGGAAAGAAGCAGAAATGGTTGAGGATTTGTAACCCTATGCAACCAGCAATTACGGTTAAAAATCTCTCCAAGACCTTCCGCTTGCCTGCGGAGCGACGTGGCACCCTGCGAGAGCGCCTCATGAAGGTTCATCGAAGGAACGATAAAATGCCCAAGCGTACACTCGACAATATCAGTTTTGAAATTCAACAGGGGGAATTCTTCGGTATCATCGGCCGCAATGGTTCTGGAAAATCGACTCTTCTTAAAATTTTAGCAGGGATTTATCAACCCGATAAGGGAAGTCATATCGAGATCCATGGACGGATCGCCCCAATGCTGGAACTCGGCGTGGGATTTAACCCAGAGTTAACTGGTCGTGAGAATGTCTACCTAAGTGCTACCATTCTGGGGCTTACACGAGTTGAAATTGATGCCCGCTACGACGAGATTATTCGGTTTGCGGAACTCGAGAATTTCATGGAACTTCAGGTAAAGCATTACTCCAGTGGCATGGCGGTGCGATTGGCATTTGCCGTGGCCATGCAGGTTGATGCTCCGATCATGCTCTTGGATGAGGTTCTGGCAGTCGGAGACTTCGTCTTTCAGGAAAAATGTTTTGCTTACTTCGAAGAGTGCAAACGCAAGGGAAAAACCTTGATCCTAGTAACCCATAATCCCGAGGCGATGATGAGGTTCGGAGATCGGGCGTTGATGATCCACGAGTCAAAAGTCGAAATCGTAGGTTTACCTCAAGAAGTACTAAAAGTATACCAACAAGCGCAGAAAGCATGAATTTTTTAAGAAAAAATAAAACTTCTTACCTTTCATTTTTCACATTTCATAAATGTGGCAGCCAATGGGTGCGCGATGTAATTAATAGTAAGGAAGTATCAGAACACACGGGGTTAAAATTCGATAATAGAGAGATAAATCTCAATATTCACTCATGGCCTGATCAAGTATCGCGGACTCTTTTGGGACCGATTTATAATTGCGGTTACGACGACTGGATTCGTCATAGAAAAAAGGGTCAGAAAGCATTGGTGGTTTTGAGAGATCCTCGGGATCGCATGATTTCTCTAATATACTCAATTTTATATTCTCATGTTGAAGAACCTTTTACTAATTATGTTCGAGAGCAATTCAAGAATCTCAATGATGAAGAAAAAATCAAACACGCTAAAATCTTTGGAGCTATAGAGTTTTCTGGCATCGCCTCTAAATACGACTCTTGGCTCAATATACCAAATCAGGATGATCTTTACATTACAACATACGAAAAGATCAACGAAAACTCACTAGAGGAATTCGGAAAGATTCTGAAGCATTTCTCATTTATAATTCCTAATCCGATTCTGAATATTGCATTGGACCGACTCTCTTTTGAAAAACAATCAGGTAGAAGAAAAGGGGTTGAAGACATAAAATCTCATTATAGATCAGGATCTAAAGGGGATTGGAAAAAAATTTTTACAGACGAAGATACAAAACTCTGGAAAGCAATTTTTCAAAGCGTTCTTGTTAGAGGCGGTTGGGAAAAAGATGAAAACTGGATCTTGAGTTAGGCGATGAATAAAATGAAATCAAATCAAAAATATGGAAATATAAGAAATTTTTTCTTCCCGATTAAGTCTCAGATCAAAGAGGTTTGCGAAACACCCGAACCGATCTCAGGTCCCGAAGATGAGCAACTAATTAGCTTGCCTCGTTACCAAGGGATTGAGATTCCTTTCAAAGGAAAAAGACTCAGAGTGCCTGACCCTGTATCATGTTACTATGCCTACAAGGAAATTTTCGGTGTCGGTATTTATGAGTTTGCGACTTATAAAGAAAAGCCCAGAATTATTGATTGCGGTGCAAATATTGGTTTAAGTGTTATCTTCTTTAAGACTCTCCATCCTATGGCCAACATCATAGCCATAGAAGCTGACCCTTCGATTTTCGACTATCTCAAAAAAAATCTTGGGGAACTTGGGTGCGATGATGTCTCCTTAATTCAGAAAGCGGTAGCAGCAACTAATGGGGAAGTTACGTTTTTTACAGAAGGGGCCGATGCAGGGCGACTGGGAATCTCAATCAATGGAGTTGAAAAATCCATAAAGGTCCAATGCACTACAATAGATGAATTAATTATGGATCAAGAAGTTGATTTCCTGAAGATTGATATCGAGGGTGCCGAAACCGACGTAATTCTTGGAAGTAAAAATCTTCATCTAGTTAAAAATCTATTCGTGGAATATCATTCATTTCAGTCATCTCATCAGAGACTTCATGAGATTTTGGCTAAACTCTCTGGGAGTGGTTTTCGATATTTCATTAATGCTCCTTTTTGTCCAAAGAAGCCCTTTAATCAGATAGAAAGCTATCTGGGAATGGATCTTCAACTCAACATTAGTTGCATTAGGAATGATAGCTAAAATTCTAAATCACAGTTTTAATTCAAACAAGCCACTTCCCTTAAAAGAATCGTTGAGTGAGATGCGATTCGGGCTGGTTAATCTTGGATGCGGTAATACATTTCATCCTGATTGGGATAATTTCGATCTCGTTCCCGTAGAGGGAGTGCGCCCCCTTAACCTGCTGTCCACTTTTCCAATCGAAGATGCCTCAGTGAGGGTCTGTTACTCATCCCATGTCTTGGAACACTTCAGCCGCTCCTATGCACCCAGGTTCCTTGCAGAGATCTTAAGGGTGCTCGTTCCCGGTGGTATTGTCAGGATCGTAGTGCCCGACCTGGAGCAGATTACGCGGCTTTACCTCAACGAACTTGACGCTGCCGCTCAAGATCTGCCGGGTGCCAAAGCCCGCCACGAATGGATGACCATGGAGTTGCTTGACCAGATGACCAGGACAATCTCCGGTGGATTTATGGGAAGACTTTGGAAATCAAGGCCCTTGGATTCCAAAGATCTGATTGTAGAGCGCTTGGGGCAGGAAGCAGGTCGATGGATCGAATATTTCGACCAAAAGATCTCCGAGGGCCAGATGGAGCCTCTGGATGCCAAATCCATTTATGATCAGCCGGAACCCACCGTTTTAGATGCTTCCGAATTTCGTGTCCGAGGCGAGATTCACCAATGGATGTATGATAGGGTTTCCTTGAGTAACTTACTTAGAGGCACCGGATTTAAGGAAATCCAAGTCTGCCGTGCTGATGAGTCTCGCATTCCCTCCTTCGATAGTTATCATTTAGACAGAGATAAGGAAGGGAGGATACGTAAACCCGATTCACTCTTCATGGAGGGGATCAAGTGAAGGTCGTTCATCTTGCCAGCGAGATCGGCGGTGGAGGCGCGGCCCGTTCTGCATTGAATCTGCATCTCGGACTACTTCGCCACGGTATCAATAGCATTATGGTTGTTGGTGAAATTCACGGAGACACCCCGCAGGGTGTCGTGCAATCATCGGCAATGGCTAACACTGAAATGGAATTTTTGGTGGAGCGTGATCTTTTGATCTGGGGCAATCGTTCTAACCTCTCAAATACCCATTATTCACTAAATCTTCCGGGCTCCGATCCATTGGCATGTGATCTTATTCGGGAAGCCGATGTAATTAATCTTCATTGGGTGGCGGGATCTCTATCAGCTTCTTCCATCTCGGCACTTGCCTCATTGGGAAAGCCCATGGTCTGGACGCTTCATGACATGCGACCGTTAACGGGTGGTTGTCATTTTCCGGCAGGATGCCAGGGTTTCGAAGCAGATTGTCGTGATTGCCCACAACTCCTTGATGACTTAGGCGACTTGGTGGCGAAAAATAAGAACCTTCTGCTTCGAGCGGTCTCGCAGAAAAGCATCCATTTCGTAGCTCCTAGCACATGGATGCTGGAGCGCACCGTGAGGGCAAGTACTTTGGGAAGCAACAAGGTAAACCTTATTCCTTACGGGGTTGATTCCGAAAATTTTACACCTGGTAATAAGTTGCAGGCTCGCCAGAGCCTAGGACTTGATTCCAAAGCCCTATACATCCTACTTGCGGCGCACAATAACCAAGAGCGTAGGAAAGGATTCATAGAAGCCAAAGCTATTCTGGACGAATTAAAGAGGGATAAAAGTATCGCAAGTATGATTGCTAATGGTTCGCTGAGGATCCTTCTCTGTGGTCATGAGTCTGAGGAAATTGAAGTCCCTGGGTATATAGTGGATCGTGCGGGCTATCTTAATTATCAAACCATGCCCCTCCTCTATCGTGCGGCTGACATATTATTATTCACCTCCTTGGAGGATAACATGCCAAACGTGGTGATGGAGGGACTAGCATGCGGTTTACCTCTAGTTGGTCATGACCTCGGAGGAGTCAGAGATCTTGTCGGTGAGGAATGGGCAGATGAGCTGCTATTTACCATCGGTGACATTGAAAAGGGCTGTTCATTAATCAAATCTCTAACACTTGATAAAACAAAAGTAGAAGCGATAAAAGAATATGCCGTAAAAATGATGAAAGCATTTTTTACCATTGAACGCCAAGCAGATGCTTATCTTGCACTATATCACAATTTGATTAATAATCCGACTAAAGAAAGCGTTAACCAAGTGGTATTCCGCGATGAGGAATTTCGAGTCCTACTTAAAGCCGTATCAATAACAAAAAATACATCCCCAAAAGGATCTAAATATTTTTTCCTTGGAAAATCAAATATCAATAGAAGTAAGCATCAAAAAAAGTGGATTAGTTCACAAACAACAATAAAATGTCTTCCGATATCAGTAATTATACCTACGTTTAACTGCCGTGCAAAGCTCGAGCGTCACCTAGAGGATTCCAAAGAGTGGCTTCCTTATGTAGAAGAAATTATAGCTATAGATAGTAAATCCAGAGATGGAACGAAAGAATTGCTTGAAGAACGACTAAAACCACTAGGAGCTAAAATCATTTCAACTGATCCAGGACTCTATGAAGCTTGGAACTTAGCTGCAAGCAGCGCAACGCAGCCCTATATTTACTATTCAACAATATGTGATATAATCAATAAACAGGGATTGATTGATTTAACAAGTGTAATGATCGAAAAAGATTTGGATGTTATTATTTCTCCGCCTAGTATTGTTTCTATCAAAGGAGAAATAATTCAAGAAATAATGTGGCCAATACATTATGCGGTCAAATATCTTAATTTTGAAAATGGTATAGTGCTACTAAATGAATTTGAGAAAGATCTAATGACGAGTTGTTTCTTTCCCGCCAGCATTATTGGAAGCTCGGCATCGAATATTTATCGATCTGAGGTAATAAAAAATAATCCATTTCCCACGGATGTTGGTATGATAGGAGATGTATTTTGGGCACTTCGGAATTTCCAAAAAATGAATGTAGGTATTTTTAATGAGAAATTAGCAACATTTTGTTGGGATGGAAATCGGAGTGGGGGGTTAAAAAACTCTAGTGAAATATTGGAAAAATATAAATTAGAATCTTCTCGACTAAATTATGGGCCAGATAGTATACGATATATTTTTGACTATTATAATATTCAAAATAACAGTGAAAGTCAATTAGAAATAGATAATAAAAACCAAAGAAATTATATAAAAGAACTTGAAGAAAGTTTATCTAAGCGAGCAAATGTAATCCAAAAGCTTGATAAGGAAAACCAATTAACACGGCGTAAATATGAATCATTAATTAATGAACTTAATAAGTATTATGGTCTAACTGGCGCTTTGAATTCTCTTCTCAAATTGATTAGATGACTAATGTAATGCCGATCACGGCTATTGTACCGGTATACAACTGCGCGGACAGATTAGTTCCTCACCTTGCATCTATCAATGAATGGGTGAGTTCTGTCGAAGAGGTAATTGTAATAGATTCCGGCTCCATTGATGGAACTGCCGAAATTGCACGTAGAGAAATTATTCATCCGAGAATTCGCCATGAAGTTGTCCCGCCCGGATTATATGGGGCATGGAACCATGGTGTAAAAATTTCAAATTGTGAATTTTGCTATTTTGCTACGGTTGGTGATACAATTAAGTCTGAGGGTTTAAATCACCTGTTCACTGTTGCAAAGGAATATACAGCCGATGTTGTAATCTCTCCACCAAGATGTATAACAGAGGAAGGATTAAATGCTGACTTCCGTGTTTTTCCAGTACACCGGATTCTTGAGGGGAGCGATCTCAGTGAACCGATTGCCTTGGAAAAGTGGCTTGTTTACCTCTTGGCAACTGGATTTTCCATCGAATCATTTCTTGGAAGTAGTGCAAGCAATCTCTATCGGACAGAGTGTTTGCAGAGGGATCCCTTTCCCCCCGATTTTGGAAAAGCGGGAGATTCTGCATGGATGCGGAAAAATGCCCTTCGCTACAACTTTGCTCTAACCCCCAAAGTATGCGCAGATTTTCTAATTCATCAGGATCATGGAATCAGAGAACATGGTGAAATCACTGATCTCCTAGACCGCCTTTCCGTAATTTCCGATGGAGCTCTAAAAGAGTGGCTCGATTTCACAAACCTTCGAGGCAGTGCATCATTGAGAATACTTAATTGCTGGAGAGATATGAGTGGGATCTCTCCGGAGAAAACATTGGATGCGATCCGCCATCTTGAGGGTGTAGCCAAAACTGCTGAACTCCAGAGGGAGTATATAAAGGAACTGGAACAACATCTCGACAAACGTGCCCAAATCATTAATCATTTGAATTCGGAATGCGAAAGACTCCAGATTTTACCGAAGGAGTCATTCAGTATAGGTGGGATGTTGCGCAAAATATTATTTAGATTAAAGGGTTGTTAAGTATCCCGACCTTTAAAATCAAAATTCATGACTTTAGAAAAAAGTTTCTCGAGAATAAAATTATTTTTAAAGAGTTTGTACGGTATGAATGCGATTTTAACAAAGTGGGCTCATGGTAAAGGGATATCGAATTTTGCTGCTTCGATCCTATCGCTATTGATGCCACTTATTCCTGTGCTGTATTTTCATGTGCCGCGCATAGTTCTTGGAAATTTCACGGATGCAGTTTTCTACTTATCCTATTCACGACAGTTCGGTGAACTCGTTTTGAGATATGGTTTTCCATACTATGCAACACGATTCGGGGGAATTTTTCCTGATTCTATAAGCGGAAATGTCTTTGGAAATATTGCCGGAATATGGATTCTACGATGGATTCTATCATTAACTGTCTCTCTGTCGCTTTACAGAATTTTTAAAACACGATTTGGAATTCTAGCCGGAATAGTAAGTTCTTTTTTATGGGCTTTTAACCCTGTAGTCATAAGACTGATCTGCACAACATACGTCGACTCAACCTCTGTACCTTTTTTAATTTTAGGATGTTGTATAGTGTGTTCGAAATCGGATGATATACTTGCAGCTTTTGCTGCGGGAATTCTTTTTGCGCTTGCCGCATCAGCCCATCTCTATGCAGCATTTGCATTATTATTACTATTACCCCTACTTGTCAGTGCAAGATGGGATAGGGATCGATGTAGTGTTAGGTTTGCCTCTTGGGTTGGTGCGGGATTCTCCGTGACATTCATAGTGGCGTGGATCTGGTATTGGAAAGCATGGGGAATGCCAGCAATATTCAGTCCTACGATAGAGGTTATTCACGATATTTCTTTAGGAAAAGGAGAGTGTTGGAAAAAACCTATTATTAATGCATTGGAAGATGCCCCCATTTGGCTAGCTCCTATAGCTCTGATGCCAGCCGTATTGTTGACTGCAAGGCATGGATCAATACTGGCCAGAGGTGCAGCAATATCAATAGTCGCCAGCATCTGCTTTTTTTGGGTTGGTGATCTTTTTGGAAGAGCATTTGTTCTATCACTGCCTTTCTACTATTCATTTTTACTTCCGGTAACAATTATTACAACAGCGGTGGTTTGTGGGGAGTGTTTAAAAAAAATGGAGAGGCAAACCACTGCCTGGATTTTTACAATCGTAATAACAGTTGGGATTGCCATAATTATTGTGCTAGCGTCATGGCATCGATTAAGCAACGCGAGTTCTATAATTATAGCCACTTTTGGCTCCGGAATCATGCTGGTGACTCCGGAATCAATAAGATTAAAAAGACTTCTTTGCGTTGTATTGTGTTGTATATTTAGTACAAGTATTTTAATGTCTAAAACCCGTTTTTTTTCACAAATAATAGAGGGTTATGCTACTAGTGATATAGGTCTTATCCAAAAGGCGATCTTATTGGGAGAGTTATTACCAAAAGCTGATAAAGATACTAAAATAACAAAATTCTGGTGTGATGACAGCGGAGCCACTCGGGAAGGAAGAGACTCCAGAATGATTGTTTCCTTCTGGTTAAATACATTTAGTAAATTACAGGGTAAAAATGAAGAATTTATAGAATTTCTGAATCTAAAAAAACAGGATTCTGAAGCGGTTTCTCAGTCGGGGGTTGATAGGATTGTTATTTTTAACGAATCAAAAGAAATAGTCGATCACGCAATTGGAGATATTAAAGCTCTAGATATGCCATTTGAAATAAAAAAAAGAGAATTCAAGACCGTGGAATCTAATCCTCATTCAAAAATTGAAATTGCAATCCTAGAAAGAAAAACTGAACTTGATACCCGAAAAAAACAAATAATCAGCCTTGAAAAAATTCAACTCTCCAATGGGGGGAAAAGCCAAATCCAAAAAAACGGAATTAAATTAATATCAAGCAAAATAAAATGGGAGGATTTTGCAAGAATTCCGATTGGTCGTATTGAACCAAAAGATAAAATTACAGTTAAATATAATCTTTGTCAAGGAAGAGTAAGATTAGCGATAAGTGATGAGAAATATAAACCTCTTCAATACGTCGAAAAATGGGCTACAAAAGAAGACCAGGAGATTCAAATCATAATTACAGAAGAACTCAACTGCGGATATCTAACGCTTTACAACTTGTATCCCAATGGTGCAGAATCAGAAATTACACTAAAATCAATTGAGAAAACATCAATTCACCAAGGTAATTAGTAATAAAAATGAAAATAAGTATCATTACGCCATCGTATAATCAGGCTAATTTTTTAGAAACAACGCTACTGAGCGTCCTCACGCAAAAAGGGGTTGAACTAGAGTATATCGTAGTAGATGGTGGCTCAACAGATGGAAGTAAAGAAATCATCAAGAAGTATTCGGATCGACTAACATGGTGGTGTAGCGAGCCTGATGCTGGTCAGTATGAAGCTATAAATAAGGGATTTGAACAGTCTACTGGAGATATTTTGGCTTGGATCAATTCTTCTGATATTTACCTTCCATGGACCCTCAATACAATTGCACGTATTTTCGAAAGTAATGCAGATGTGAATTGGGTTGCAGCTAATCACAAGCTTTGCATTGGCGAAAATGATGAATTTGCGGGATATCAAAAAGTTCCTGGCTATTCTCGAAATGCTTTTTTAAAAGGATTACATGGAAGTCGTGAAAATCCAAATTTCATTCAACAGGAGAGTTGTTTTTGGCGTCGATCACTCTGGAATAAAATCGGCTGTAAAATACCAGACACTTATCGGTATGCGGCAGATTTTCATCTGTGGTCACTAATGTTTGAACACTCACCGCTCACTGCTTTGGAGTGTCCTCTGGCAGGATTTCGTTTTCACGATGCTCAAAGAAGCAAGATCGAAGGATATATGGATGAAGTCGAAGATGTTCTAATAAAGCTTCGATCATCCCCACAAACACCGAGTCACCATAACACGATGCCGGTCGCATATCTGAGCCCTCCAGGAAAAGAGGGTAATGGATTTGGAGAATGGATTGTAAATACAATCAATAACGATAATTTTATTTTTGAGGTAAATGATTCTGAGACAGCATTACATCAAAAAGAAGTCGTTATTAATGGGCTTAATGCTTTGTGTATTCAAAGAGGTTCCTATATTCACGAACTGGAATCTCAACTCAAAAAAACAACGAGTTTACGCTACATTATGGGGCAAGCTTTCAAAAAACTAATTAATCTAAAAGGTTGAGAGTTGGACTTCTCATGAATAGCCCAATAAAAATATTTATTGATCGTAAACTTAAATAAATTATAAAGACTCCGACATGGGCATTGATGATACAAAAAAACAATTTAAGGGTGTCAATATAGAATCATTTCAGCCTAGCTTATGAAAGTTCCAGTAACTGTAATCATTCCTACTCTAAATTGCAGAGTAAAACTAAAAAGACATCTAGATGGAATTGAGGATTGGCTTCCACTTGCCGGGGAGGTTATTGCTGTGGATAGCAATTCCAGCGATGGAACAAAAGAATTATTAGAAAAAAGGCTAAATCCCTATGGTGCAAAAATTATTTCAACTAGACCTGGGCTATACCAAGCATGGAACTTAGCTGCTGCCAATGCAACACAACCTTATGTTTATTATTCTACTGTCTGTGACATAATAGGAAAAAAAGAATTTTTAGAGTTAACTAGTTTAATAATTAATTCAAATACTGATGTTATTATTTCGCCTCCAAAAATTGTTTCTTATGATGGAATAAATATGGAAAATATAAAATGGCCAATACATTATGTGCTTAAGTATTTAAACTTTCATAAAGGAATAACTATACTAGATGATTTGCAGAAGCAATACATGGTTAGTGTTTTTTTTCCAGCAAGTATTATAGGGAGTTCGGCTTCAAACTTATATCGCACTGAAGTTATTAAAGAAAACCCATTTCCAAGCGATGTTGGATCTGTTGGGGATACATTTTGGGCCCTTCGTAATATACCTAGTTTAAAAGTCGGTATAGCTGAAAAGGAGTATGCAACATTCTGTTGGGATGGAGTGAGAAATGGCGAATGGGACGAGTCTGGTGAAATAACTGCAAAATTTAGAAATGAGTCAATAAAATTAGATCATGGTCCGCACACAATCGGATATATAAATGATCGCATTTTAGAGGAGTGTTTACAGTTAAGGGCCTATGTAAGGTGTATTGAAAGGCCGCTCGTGCTGAAAATTAAAGATACAGTTCTTACGTATACAAGTGTAAGGTTTTGGTTTAATAAAATAGTTGCGAGGATTAAATTTTCAAAATAAAGAATTTTACAGCAAGGTGTTTAATTTGGTTTTACAGTGGTTAAAAATAGAATATCGCAATTTATAAGTCCAAAGGTTTATGAGTAATTCTCAATTTATTATCTGATATTTCTAATTGCGAAGCTTTTTCCATTCATCTCGGAATGCACGAAAAAGGTATTGAATAACACCACCTTCATATTTCGATTTTAAGTGTAATTGGTACTCATGTTGCTGGGCAAGCCAATTCCAAAGGATCTGTATGGTAGCGTCATGGGCATTAAACCAACCAAGCATCGTTGCGCATTCCATATCATGCGTCGCTTGAGCTGTAAGAGTCTTACGGGCGGTTTCTGCTAGCTTTTGATGCCTTGCCAATTGTTGGATTGGATCTTCAGCCTGGAATCTCGTTTGGTTGTAAAAGCGGGCGCAGGAAAAATTCGTAAAAGCCACCTTTGCATAAGGAGCAACATAAACCCCCCATGCAGTGTCGCCGCAATGAGCAAAGTCTGTCGGAAATGGGTGCTTCTGTAAAAAAGAGGCCCGATAAAGATTGCTCGCGCTACTTCCTAATAAGCCTTGGGGAAGAAATCCGCAGAGATTGGCTATTGTCTCCGAGCGGGAAAGAAGCTTATCGGAGAGCCCGGCCTTCAGGAAGGAGTCCGCTAGGTAATTCGAGGGCATCTTATCTTTAACGGAGGCTGATCCATCGTTATTCCACATCTCCGGAGGGGAAATCACTACATCGGCGTCATGGCGGGAAGCAACATCCAGCAGGTGGGAGAGTCCATCGGGGGTGATAGGATCCTCGACAGTCGAGATGTAGCACCATGGAGAGTTGGCAGCCGCTATCCCAGCATTCCAGCTTTGATAAAGTCCGGGTGGATTGTGTAAAATTTTGGCTCCAAAGGAAAATAGAACCTCAGTTGCCAACTCCAGAGTCCCGTCTGTCGAACCACTGTCGACAACTATGATCTCACTTACATTAGAAGCCCAAGTCACTACACTTCTAAGATGGCGCTCTAGGCGCCCCTTACAATTGTAAATAGGGAGAATGGCAGAAATCGGAAGCTTCATTGATAAAATATTAAGATAAAAAAGGCTTGAAACCTGAAGTAAAATCAGGAAACCGGAATATGATGTATTTATTCGGGATTAATGGCCAGCGAGTTGATAAACCCAATTCAGAGATTTGGTGAGAGGCCAGCGAGCTTTCTTTACCAGTGAATCGATGGCAAATCGGGAATTCAGGAAGGAATTTGTGTCGCGCTTTTCGAGTTTCCAACTTGTTGAGCGTCGACCTGATGAATCCCAGTCGCTCCAACGAATAACGCTGAGCGATCCATCGGGGTATGAGGGTTCTGGCTCTTGTTGCATTTCCCGAGTTATAGAAGCGACTTCTTCCTCATAGCGACTGGCGACACTCTTGGCCTGATCATGGAAGCGGAATGCAGCAAGCGGAGCATCCACGGCAGCGACATTAGCCTCGCGGAAGAAGCGACTCCAGAGCCAGTAATCTCCTGCGGAGGCATGTTTGAGATCAATTGAGCCCCCGATTTTCTTCCAAAGATTACGCCTCCAGAAGCAACTCTCCTGCTGGAGATAGTCACTGTTACCGGGACCCCCGTGAGAACCTCGATAGAAGCGTCGGGCGGAAAACCCTGGTGTGTGATAGAGATCCTCGAAGGTGCCATCCTCGCGGATGCAGGTCTTCATGGTGGAGGTGATCCATTGAACCTCCGGGAATGATCGGAAAATCACTTCCACGGTGGAGAGGGTCCATGAAAGATAGAGGTCCGATGAATTCAGCCACCCCATGATTTCCCCGGTCGAGCGCGCGAAGCCCCTGTTGATAGCATCATACTGGCCACCATCCTTCTCGCTCTGCCAATGGGCAAGCCTGCTCTCATAAGAGGCAATGATCTCACGGCTCCCGTCCTTAGAGCCACCGTCCATCACGATGTACTCTAAGTCCGCCTGCTGATTCAGGATGCTCTCGATCGTGCCTCTGAGGTAGGAGGCCTGGTTGTAGGATGGGGTTACGATCGAAAAAAGCATGATTCAGCTTAGATTAATAAGAGAAAAATCTAGTCTCTAAAAGAGTAATTCAAGATGATGCGATTTGCCCATGATTTCTCTACGATATCGATCTGACATTGATGGTTTGAGAGCAGTGGCAGTGCTTGGAGTGGTGATTTACCATGCGTTTCCGTGGGTGATCCCCGGAGGGTTCATCGGGGTGGATATCTTTTTTGTGATCAGCGGGTACCTGATCAGTGGGATTCTCTACAAGGGGCATCGGGAGGAGAACTTCAGTTTCAAGGAGTTCTACGCGAGGCGCATCAGAAGACTCTTTCCGGCATTGATCACCATGTTGGTGATCACCATGGCCTACGGATGGCTTATCCTCTTGCCGGATGAGTTTGAACAACTCGGCAAGCACGTTGCAGCAGGAACGCTCTTCATCCAGAACATCATCTTCTGGCAGGAGAGTGGGTATTTCGATACAGCTGCGAGCCTCAAACCGCTTCTGCACCTCTGGTCACTGGCGGTGGAGGAACAGTTCTACATTTTTTTCCCCCCGATCTTGCTCTTGATCTGGAAGAAGAAGTGGCCGCTTGCGGCCATCATGGGAGTACTCCTTTTGGTGTCGATGGCAGGCAACCTCTGGATGTCGGGACACGGAGGTGTGGCGGACTTCTTTTTGACGCCTTACCGTGCATGGGAGTTCTTGGGAGGGAGTTTGCTGGCTTGGTGGCATTATGATCGTGGTCATGAAGAGGAGGTGCCTGCCTACAGGGAAGCTTTATCATGGGGTGGATTGGTCCTGCTGATTCTCGGGATGGCCTTCATCCACACGGGAGATCCCTACCCTGGATGGAGGGCGATCATTCCTGTGGTTGGAACCCTTCTGCTCATGGAGGG
>CAIKYN010000233.1 GCA_903831635.1 uncultured Spartobacteria bacterium | reverse complement strand
CGAGGCTGGATACACTCCTCGTCGCAGAAATAACTGGTACCAGCTGGTCGACTGATCAGCAGACCGTGAAGCTACCGTTCTTCTTTCTCCTGCTGTGTGCGGGATTGCTTGCCCAGGATCAGAATGTCACCAATGACAGCAATGGGGCGGGTGACGCCAAGGGCACGAATAGCACTAATGGTGCAGTGCCGGTCAAGGACTCGCGCTTCATCGTGGAGGATGAGCATTTCGAAAGCGATGCCAGCAAGGTGACCGAACGGCTTGCCAAGGAGGGCAAGCTGGTTTCCTACACCGAACTTGCGAAAAGCGCTCCCAAGCACCACAACGCCACCCCGATCTCTTCGACTGAGGATCATGCTCTTGCTCCCACCGAGTTGGCGGAGAGGCTACGCCACAGCACGGTCGCCATGGGATTGAGATATCAGGAGTCCAACTCTAAGAAGTGGCGATTCATGATCGGGGCCACTGCCTTTGCCGTGGCGCCTGAGACACTCTCCACATCACTCCATGTGATGACGATAGACCCGACGTTGATGCGCGAGGCGCAGGCCGTTGCTGTCACGGAGGATGGGAAAGTTCTCCCTGTGACGGAGATCATCGCCTCCAGTGATCGAGCCGACACTTGCCTGATCAAGGTTCCCGGTCTCACGCTTCCTGCCTTGCCCCTTCGTGGCGGAGTACGCCCGGGGGAACCGATCTGGTGCATGAGTCATCCAGATGGGTTTGCCTACATGTTCACTGGGGGGCAGGTGGCCCGGATCAGTCGCGATCGTTACGATGAGAAGCACCAGCCCGCGCTCCATGTCGAGGTGACGGCCGAATACTGCCCCGGCTCCAGCGGAGGTGCCGTGACTGATGCTGCAGGCAATGTGGTAGCCCAGGTAGCAAGCATCAACAACTATGACGGCTTCACCTCGAAGGATGGCAAGTCCGTGAATGGGATCGTCTCGGCCAGGACATGCACCGCAGCTGAAGAACTCTTGGCGCTCACGAAGTCTGGGGAAAACGAGCCGGTACCGGTGCCAACGCCGGTTCCTAAACAGAAGCGCCACTCTCCAAAACCTAAAGCCTCTTCTACTGCCTCTCCAGCTGCTTCGCCCGAGGCAAAGGGCCGGTAGGGAAGGGGCGACAGCAAATCCTCGGATCTCAGTCCTTGCCCACAGGGTGGACGGGCCGCTTGAAATTCAGCATCAAGATGCGGCGTCCATCCGTTTCGGTCACGGTGACCACATAGTCGCCAAGCTTCACGCTTTCACCGCGCACGGGGAGATGTCCTAGCATTTGGGTCACATAGCCACCGATGGTGCTCACTTCGGTCTCTTCGAACTTGAGGTCCGCTTCCTCCGCCAGATCATGCAAGGCCAGGGTTCCCTCTGCGTTGAATTCACCGTCGCGGATATTCGTGATCTCCTCTTCCTGCGTATCAAACTCGTCATGGATGGAGCCAACAAGTTCCTCAAGGACATTGTCCAGAGTGACGATGCCGACCGCACCGCCGTATTCATCCACGGCAATGGCCAAATGGGCATGCTTTCCGAGGAAGTAGTTTAGGAGCTTCTCGAGAGGCATCATTTCCGAGACATGATGGATAGGCCTCTGGATTCCCCTCAGGTCCTTTTTTTCGGAGTGAACCATACGGAGCAAGTCCTTGATGTGGACGAGGCCGACGGAGTCATCCAGCGCCACGTTGCAGAGCGGGAAGCGGGTGTGGCGTGATTCAATCGCTTTTTTTAGTTCCGCATCGAATGGCTCTTCAAGATCGAGCAGTACCACCTCACTCCGGGGAGTCATGATATCACGCACCACCCGGTGGCGGAGATCCAGCGCATTGACAGCCAGTTGCTCGCCAAGAGGGGAGACCTCTTCCGCTTCGCGACTCTCCGTCAGGATGACACGCAGCTCCTCGTTGGTCAGTGCCCGTTCGGAATCCTCCGGCGGATCGACCTTGAAAACATGTCTGAGCAGAAAATTGGCCGAGCTGTTCAGGAAGCCGATGATCGGCCGGAACACGGTGTAAAAGAGACTGAGCGGAGGGCTAAGCCATAGAGCCAACTCGACAGGCTTACGGATCGCCAGCGACTTGGGGGCAAGTTCTCCGAGCACGATGTGCAGAAAGGTGATCAGGGAGAATGCGAGGATGAAGGAGACTGTGGTGACCACAGCCGGAGCGTTGATGCCGGCAAGGTGGAAGGCCGGTTCGATGAGATGCGCGAGGAAAGGCTCTCCCAACCAACCGAGGCCGAGACTTGCCAGCGTGATGCCGAGTTGGGTGGCGGAGATGTAGGCCTCGAGATGCTGGGTGATATGTTTGGTCACCTTGGCTCGTGCATCCCCCTGCTCGATCAGGGTGTCAAGCTGACTGCTGCGAATCTTGACGATGGCCAGCTCGGAGGCGACGAAAAATCCGTTGAGTAGAACCAGGACAAAAAGAACCAGCAGGCGCAGGAAAATCACCTCGCTGGATTCCCAATGGGAGGCGGGGAGCAGGGTGGCTGGCAGTTGGGCGGGATCCCCTGCCGCCACCGCCAGAATGGCAGCGACGAACGGCATGGGATATCTCAGTTACCGAGACGGCAGCAACCGGTGCAGACGGGGAATGAAGTGGTGGAATCCAAGGAGTTCATTTTGGGTTCCATACTCTTCTT
>CAIKYN010000232.1 GCA_903831635.1 uncultured Spartobacteria bacterium | reverse complement strand
GGCCTCTGGATCCTTCAGGAGTGCATGCGCTTCTGGCGTGAGAGCGGCCACGAACACACCTATGCCGGGCTTGTCGATCTGGCCCTCGAGGCACCCGCTCTCGTCTCGCTCATTAATCCAGGCGACGCACGCTTCCTCCGTTCCGGCGGCACCTCGGCCTCCGGAGGGATGCCTGCCCGCATCGCCGAGTATTGCCAGGAGACTTCCCAACCCGTTCCTGAGAGCGTCGGCGCGATTGCTCGATGCATCTTGGAAAGTCTCTCCCTCCTCTACAGGAAGAGCCTCGGGGAACTCGAGCAACTTACCGGTCAAACGATCAACCGACTCCACATCGTCGGCGGAGGTACTCGTAATGATCTCCTCAATCAGTGTGCCGCCAGTGCCACGGGCCGAAAGGTCATCACCGGCCCCGTGGAGGCAACCGCTGCTGGAAACATCCTAATCCAAGCACTAGCTGGGGGAGCTCTCTCCTCGCTCCACGAAGCACGTCAGATTGTGGCTCGTTCCTTCCCTCAGAAGACCTACGAGCCGCAGGAGCCTTCCGTTTGGGAAGCGGCATACCAGCGCTTCACAGCTTTGCCGTGAAGCGAGTTAAAACCTTAAAACTGTTCAATCGTTACAAAGTTCAAAAGCCAAACCGACAACCCCTGAAAACCAAAAAACAGCAACCCATCGTCACATTCTAACCCTTTAACCTTACACCTTTTTAACCTCACCAACACCATGCCACACACACCACTGCCCAACCTCTGGGATGACGCCAAAGCCTCCAAGCTCGATCTCGTCGACCAGCTCGTCTACCGCTCCAACCTGCTCGGCTCCGACCAGCGCATCACCAATACCGGTGGTGGCAACACCTCCTCCAAGATTATGGAGAAGGATCCCCTCACCGGCGAGATGGTCGAGGTCCTCTGGGTGAAGGGTTCAGGCGGCGATCTTCGCACTTCCAAGCGCGAAAATTTTTCCTCTCTCTACCAGGAGAAGTTGATCGGCCTCCAAAAAAGCTACGGTGCCCGCACCGATAAGGGTCTCAAGTCCCAGGCCGAGGACGACATGGTCGGTGCCTACGCACACACGACCTTCAACCTGAATCCCCGTCCCTCCTCGATCGACACACCGCTCCACAGCTTCCTGACTGGCAAGTGCGTCGACCACATGCATCCGAACGCCGTCATCGCCGTCGCCGCGAGCAAGCGTTGTCAGGAGCTCACCAAGGAGATCTTCGGTGGTGAAATGGAATATGTCGGATGGATGCGCCCCGGTTTCGAGCTCGGCCTCGCCATGCAGGAGATCGAGAAGAAGAACCCCGCCATCAAGGCGATCATGATGGGCCAGCACGGATTCATCTCCTGGGATGACGATGCCAAGACCTGCTACACCAAGACCCTCGCCTTCATCGACAAGGCCGCCGCTTATATCGAGGAGAAATATGATGCCAAGGGGGGTGACGCTGCAGCCTTCGGCGGTGCTAAGTACCAATCGCTCGGCGAGGCTGAACGAAACAATATCTTTGCCGCCATCCTTCCCTGGCTTCGCGGCGAAGTCAGCCAGCAGAAGCGCTTTGTCGGTACGGTTCAGTCCGACGAGAAGATTCTTCGATTCGTAAATTCCAAGGATGCCGCCCGCCTTGCAGAACTCGGCACCTCCTGCCCCGACCATTTCCTCCGCACCAAGATCAAGCCCCTCTTCGTGGACTGGAATCCTCAAACCGAGGATGTCGCAGCACTCAAGGCGAAGCTCTCGAAGAGTCTTGATGCCTACCGCGCCGACTACGCCGCATACTACGACCGCTGCAAACACGCGAACTCCCCCGCAATGCGCGATCCGAACCCGACCGTCATCCTGATCCCCGGACTTGGAATGATTGCCTGGGGTAAGGACAAGAGCGAGAGCCGCGTCACCGCCGAGTTCTACAACTGCGCCGTCGAGGTCATGCGCGGCGCCGAGGCGATCGACGAGTATGTCTCGCTCCCGCAGCAGGAAGCCTTTGACATTGAGTACTGGCTACTTGAGGAGGCCAAACTCCAGCGCATGCCGGCCGAGAAGGAACTCGCACGGCAGATCCACATCGTGATCGGCGCCGGATCCGGCATCGGCAAGGAGACCGCCCATCGCCTCGTGAAGGAAGGTGCCCACATCGTCTGCGTCGACCTCAATCAGGCTGCAGCGGAGGCGACTGCCAAGGAGATTACCGACAAGTACGGCATTGGTATCGGCGTCGCCGGCACCGGTGTCAGCGGTTGCGGACCAGCCATCGGCTTCGGTGGTAATATCACCGACCGTGCCAGCATCCGCGCGATGCTTGATCAGGTCGCCCTCGCTTACGGAGGCTTCGACGCCATCGAGATCACCGCGGGTATCTTCGTCCCAAGCGACACGACCGGTCACATCCCTGATGATAAGTGGGCCCTTACCTTCAACATCAATGTCACCGGCAGTTACCTCGTCGCTGACGAGGCCTTCAAGACATTCAAGGAGCAGGGTCTGCGCGGAGCGATGGTACTGACCACCAGCGCCAACGCCGCCGTGGCAAAGAAGGGGAGCGTAGCCTACGACACCTCAAAGGCTGCCGCGAACCACCTTGTCCGTGAGTTGGCCATGGAACTCGCACCGCTCGTCCGTGTTAACGGCGTTGCCCCGGCGACCGTCGTCCAGGGAAGCGCCATGTTCCCACGCGACCGCGTGATCGGCTCGCTGGCCAAGTACAACATCCCCTATACCGAGCATGAGGCGACCGAGTCGCTGGTGAGTAAGTTGGCGCAGTTCTACGCCGATCGTACCCTCACGAAGGCTCCGATCACACCGGCAGATCAGGCGGAAGCCTACTTCCTTCTTGTAAGCCAGCGCCTCAGCAAGACCACCGGCCAGGTCATCACGGTCGACGGCGGTCTTCACGAGGCCTTCCTGCGGTAACGGATTTGTGGGTTGCCCGGATGAATTGTCGTCCGGGCAACCCCATTCTATGCTAATTTTCTAAAAGCCTTCAGCCTAAACCCCTAGCAAGCGTGCGCATCTCCCTCTTCGTTCCGTGTTTCGTCGACCAGCTCTACCCAAATGTGGCTTGGTCCGTCGTTCGCGTTCTCGAGGGATTGGGGCATGAAGTAGTCTTTCCCGAGAGTCAGAGCTGTTGCGGCCAGCCTCC
>CAIKYN010000231.1 GCA_903831635.1 uncultured Spartobacteria bacterium | reverse complement strand
TCATCGGCGTCCTTCCCACCTTGGGACTGATTCCCTTCAACTTTCAAGTCGTCTCCACGGTGAGCGACCGATATCTCTATCTCGGCATGCTGGGCCCGGCATTGGCCTTCGCCATGCTGATCTCCAAGACGCGTCCGCCAATTGCCATTCTACTCGCGGTTGTTTTTCTTCCCTTTTGGACCGTCCTTTCGTTGCTCGAGATGCCGCAATGGGCGGCCGGTGAGTTGTTCTTTCCCGCCACGCTTGCACGCAATCCGACGAGTTGGAAGTCCCGTCATAACTATGCCTGCACACTTGATGCCCAGGGAAAACTTCCCGAGGCCCTGAAGGAATTCATGGAGGCCATTCGCCTGCGTCCCTCGAATGCAGAGGCCTACAATGACATGGCCCTGACGTTGTTAAAAATGGGACGCCGTCAGGAAGCGATCCAAGAGTTTCAACAATCCCTTCAGGTGAGAGCGACGACCGGAGCCGCTCGTAATCTCGCTGCAGCACTACTGATGAGTAGAGAGCCCGCAAAGGCTGCCCAGGTTTACCGTCTTGCGATGCAGATCGATCCGGGTGACTTGCAGGATCAACGTGCCCTGGCTTGGCTTCTTGCCACCTATCCCGATGCAGGCATCCGCAACGGGCAGGAAGCAGTTACTCTTTCCCGGCAGATCGTGGAAGCAACGAACGGACAGGTTCCCCTCTTCCTGCTGACCTATGCTGCTGCCTTGGCGGAATCTGGTAGTTTTGATGAGGCATCGCAGGTTGCCACGATGGCCGCGGGCACCTACCAGCGTTCGGGAGATCCCTCGATGGCGCAGATGATTCAGACAAGGGTGCTCCCTGCTCTGGGAGCACACCAACCGATTAGGGATAACCCTCCTTCGCCATGAACGGTAATGGCAGGAGAGGATCTTCTTGCACTCGGAAGCAGTTGCAGTAACCCTCCGCCACCATGACTCCACGATCACGCTCCAACAACAGGGCTTCCGACAAGCTCAGGGAAATCACCTTTCAGACCGGTATTGCTCCTCAAGCTTCAGGCTCCGTACTGATTTCCTTCGGCCGCACTCAGGTTCTCTGTGCCGCAAGCATTGAAGAGGGGGTGCCCCGCTGGATGAAAGAGCAGGGCGTCACGGGCGGATGGCTCACCGCAGAGTATTCGATGCTTCCCTATTCCACTGCTCCTCGTAAGCAACGCGATAGCTCACGTGGAAAGGTTGACGGACGCTCCACGGAGATCCAGAGACTGATTGGACGATCTCTTCGTGCAGGTATCGATCTGGAAGGGTTGGGCTCAAGAACCCTCTGGGTCGACTGCGATGTTCTTCAGGCCGATGGGGGAACCCGCACGGCATCGATCACCGGTGCCAGTGTTGCCATAGCCCTCGCCTGCAACAAACTGGTGAAGGAGGGAAAAATCGCCAAGAGCCCTGTGTTGCGACAGATCGCCGCAGTGAGTGTCGGCGTCGTTGCTTCCGAGGTTCTTCTTGATCTGGATTACCCTGAGGATCGAGATGCTGAAGTCGACCTCAACCTTGTCATGACCGGAAATCTCGAGTTCATCGAGCTGCAGGCCTCGGGTGAGGAGAATGTCTTTGGCGATGCACAACTGGCCACGATGCTCGATTATGGCCGTCGAGGGATCTCTGAATTAGTCGCCCGACAGCAGGAAATTCTCACTTTGGGATAAAAATCGCCTCAAAAATCCTTGACCCCGAGGGCGACAACTGACCATATCAACAACTCAACAAATTTCATTATGTCTAGAAAGTGCTCCATTACCGGTTCGCGTCCCGTACGCGGTTCTAAAATTCACCGCAGAGGTCTCGCCAAGAAAAAAGGTGGTATCGGTATGCACGTCACGGCCGTGACTCCCCGTTATTTCACTCCGAACCTTCGCACCAAGCGCATTTGGGTTCCCGAGCTCAAGAAGTTCGTGACAGTCAAAGTCACGGCTCGCGCTCTGAAAACCATTTCGAAGAATGGTGCACATTCGACGCTTTCGAAAGCCGGTCTTATCTAACCAATCACCTTAGAACAACCCCCAACAAATAAAAGGACCCCAATACCATGTCATTCAGCGTCGTCAGCAAGAAAAGCGGCAAAACCTATTTCCTTCATCAGCGCCTCCAGGAACTTCGTGGCGGTCAGAAAGTAACTCTTTACTACTTCGGTGGTGAGCCCAAAGAGGGAGCTATCGATGCGCTCCCTGCTGGTTATGAAATCTCCGAGAATGAGCGCACCGGTCTTCCTCTTCTGAAGAAGAAGAAATAAGCTTTTCCAAAATTTCCTCCCCGAGGATACGGGCGCCGAAGAAATTCGGCGCCCGTTTTTTGTTTATGGCCAAGAGAGGAGGGGGTTTGACCCTGAACCTGTAAGTGTTTAAAAAGACAGGATGAGTATAGACAGCAATTACGCGCATCCCGATGCACTGGTCACAACCTCCTGGATGGCCGACCATCTGAAAGATGCTGATATTCGTATCATCGAGAGCAATGAGGATGTCCTCCTCTATGATATGGGGCACCTTCCCGGAGCCGTTCATATCGATTGGCAGCGCGATCTGCAGGATCATACGGTTCGCGATTACATTCAGCCCGAGGCGTTTGCAGCTCTCTGCTCGAAGAATGGTATCACTCCGGAAACAACCTGCATTTTTTACGGAGACAAATCGAATTGGTGGTCCTGTTACGCCCTCTGGGTCTTCCGCCTCTTCGGCCACGAGAAGGTCAAGATTATGGATGGTGGACGTGACAAGTGGATTGAAGAGGGCAGACCTCTCACGCGTGAGGTTCCTCATTATCAGGAGACAGCCTATCCGGTTCCTGCATCGAGGCGTGATGGCGAAATCCGTGCTTTCTATGATGATGCTCTTGCCCAGAGCCGTGCCAATCTTCCGCTGATCGACGTCCGTTCACCCGGTGAGTTCAAGGGACTTGTGACTCACATGCCAGAGTATCCCCAGGAGGGGGTGCTTCGCGGTGGTCATATCCCGGGAGCTCACAGCATCCCGTGGAAGCAGGCCGTGAATGCCGACGCCACCTTCAAGAGTGCCGAGGATCTCCGCAAGATCTATGAAACCGACATTGGTCTGAAACCTGACGACCGGATCATCGCGTATTGCAGAATTGGCGAGCGCTCAAGTCACACATGGTTCGTGCTAAACTATCTCTTGGGATTTGATCATGTACGTAACTACGATGGCTCCTGGACCGAGTGGGGCAATCGTGTCGGAGCCCCAATCGAAAAGTCGATCTAGCCTCCTGGCGAATGTCCTATCCCGCTAAGCTTTCCGCGATCATCGAGCTTTTTTCGGGTCTTCCTGACCCGGAAAAACGTGAGACCCTGATCGCCTACGCTGATCAAGCAAAGTCTCAGGAACCCAGAGAGGGGGAGTTGTTTGATCTCGAGGATGTGCGCAAGGATGAAGAATGTACGGATACGGTGGCCATCTTTCTCCGCCTTGATCAACAGGGAGGTGCTCACTTCAGAATCTCCTTGGGCCCGCAGGTCCAGACTCTGACACGGGCCATGAGTTCGATCCTTTGCAAGGGGCTGGAGGGGGTTTCCCCTGCGGAGATCCTTGAAATCCCGGCGGATTTTGTTCCGAAGATCGTCGGGGCGGAGCTTGTCCGCCTTAGAAGCCAGACCGTCTATTATCTCCTCACTCGCATCAAGAGTGTCTCCAAAGTCTGGTTGCAGCGCCAACGCACCGCGTCTCTAGACAACGGTTAACCACCTTGCGTGTCAAAGGTGCCACGGTGTTTTCTTTTCAAGCCTGACGGGATAGGAGATTTCTTCCTGGCCTCAGGAGTCGTGTGGTTATTGGCTCGCGAGTTTGGTGAGGAGAATCTGACGCTCGCGGTACTGCCGATGATGGAGCCGGTAGTGAGAGGGCAGTTTCCGAGGGCGGAGGTGGTGATTCTCCCCATCAGGAAGCAACGGGTTATTCTGAATGTCTTTGTTGCCAATTGTCTTCGTTGCTTCCCGTCATGGATCAAACTCCTGGGAACAAGAGTCGATACTGCGATCTCCCTACGTCACATGAGGGATTATCTGCAGAGTTTTCTTTTCTACAGTGTGCGGTCCAAGAGCAGATTTCTTGCATCGAATCTCCTTTTAGGAAATGGACGCAGGGTGCGTCGGTGGACGGAGCACTCCATGGTCACTCTTTTTTCCGCGGAGATAACGGAGTATCCCGAGGGAGGTGTCGGCATCCCTAGTGAGATCGAAGCGAACAGGCTGCTAGTTTCGGCAGCCCTTCATCGAAATATCGATCCCTCTGAGATTTGGCCCGAACTGAAAGCCGTCGAGCCCCCCCCGATCGACTCGCCGTACTTTGTCTGTGCTCCTTTCTCCAGCGACATTTGGAAGAATTTTCCTGAACATCGATGGATCAAACTTTTTGAGTTGCTGGATGCCCAAGGTCGGCTGCCGAATCTTGTCCTGACTGGATCCCCAGATCAACGCCCCGCTTTGGAAAGCTTTGGTGCCATGATTCGACAGGCTCTACCCGGAGCTCAGGCAACAGTCACAATTCTGATTCCCAAGGACCTGCAGCGGTTCCTAGACCTTCTGGCTGGCGCTGAGTGTGTGTTTACGGTTGATACGGCTGCTGCTCATGGAGCGACCGCCCTCGATCGTCGTACATTGATTCTCTTTTCCGGTCTTCATCAGGGGATGTTTGCTCCATGGACAAGGAGTCAGCGTCAGTGCTGGGTTCTTCCCAAGAAATCCTCCGGAAATGAGCAATGGCATGAGGCCCATCTGACCTCAGAAATCATGGCAAGCCTTGAAGAGAT
>CAIKYN010000230.1 GCA_903831635.1 uncultured Spartobacteria bacterium | reverse complement strand
CGTCCTCACGAGCCCCAGCAAGGATGGTGACATCCTGGCCGGAGTCATGGCTCATCTCGGTATGGGATCTGTGCGAGGTTCCAGTTCCCGCCGCGGCTCGACAGCCATCCGTGAACTGACAGCGCTTCTCGAATCGGGTGTCGATCTCGCAATCACACCCGACGGACCCCGTGGCCCGAAGTACTCGCTCGGACCCGGTGCCGTCTTTCTCGCCCAGAAGACCGGTATTCCGATCATGTTGCTGCATGCCCGCTACCATAGCGCCATCCGTCTGAAGACTTGGGACAATTTCGCGATCCCACTTCCCTTCTCCCGGATCGACATCACCATCGATCCCTACATGACGATCAATCCGGAGGCTACCGATCTCGAGGCCGAGCGCCTCAAACTCGAAACCTACTTGCGAGAGGAAGCAGAAAAATCCGACCTTCCTGCATAGTTCACTCTGGAAGAAGAGATGTATGAATGTGGAACTCAAGAAGACAGGAAGAGAGAAACAGAATGAAGAATTTCACCACTTGGGAAAATATTCCTTCTTGCCCCCTCCTCTATGATCTTCATGGTTAATCTTTTCCTGCATGTTCCTGATTTCCTGAGTTCCACATTCAAAACCATATCTCCCTAATCCTATGAAACTCATTGATGGCAAGGCGGTCGCCGCCGAAGTTGAACTCGAAACAAAATCCCGCATCGAGGCCCTCAAAGCCCGCGGTATCACTCCCGGACTTGCCGTGGTACTGATCGGCGAGGATCCCGCATCCCAAGCCTACGTGCGGAACAAGGATCGCACCTGCGCCGCGCTCGGCATGCACTCCCGCAAGTTCGAGCTCCCCGCTTCCACCACTCAGCAAGAGGTGATGAAGCTGGTCGCCGAACTTAACGCCGATCCCCTCATCCATGGAATCCTTGTGCAGTCCCCTCCCCCGAAGCACATCGACGAACACGCCGTGACGCTAGCGATCGATCCACGTAAGGATGTGGATGGATTCCATCCGATCAATGTGGCAAAGCTCGCCATGGAGGATCCCACTGCCTTCGTTCCCTGCACCCCGCTTGGCTGTCAGCGACTTCTTATCGCAGCTGGCATCGAGACATCGGGAGCGGAAGTCGTCGTCGTCGGGCGTAGCCTCATCGTCGGCAAGCCGATGGCCTTTCTTCTCATGGCAAAGGGTAAGGGAGGCGACGCCACCGTCACCATCGCTCATTCCAGAACGAAGGATCTAGCAGCGGTGACCCGCCGTGCCGATATCGTGATCGCCGCAATCGGTAGACCCAAGGCGCTCGGTGCCGAACACATCAAGGAAGGAGCCGTCGTGATCGATGTCGGGATCAACCGAGTCGAAGATCCCTCGACGAAGACCGGCTACCGACTTGTCGGCGACGTCGACTTCGACGCCGTGGCCCCGAAGTGTAAAGCGATTACACCGGTACCCGGTGGCGTCGGCCCAATGACCATCGCGATGCTGATGAGCAATACGGTCACCGCCGCAGAGCGCCTGACATCCTAAATCACAAGTGATTAAGCTCAGGTCTTACTTCTTACGCCTGAAGTGTCAGACTCACTCTGAAATCACTGAAGAAAATCAGGCAGATCGAGAGAGATCGTCGTGACCAGATTATTCCGGACAAGAAGTTCAGGAATATCCTGCTGAGTCACTGAGGCCACTCTATTCTTTCCATCTTGCACTTGATCCAGGAGGTCGGCTTCTGTCCCAGCGGGTATGGTCATATCCTCTGACTTGGGAGTGGATGAGGGATCAAGCAAGTCCTGCTTGATCTGGAATGGATTTGAATCCTGAGAGGCAGAAAGGTCGGCATTCTCATCCTCGGACGAATTAGTGTCCCTCCTGTTTTCGGCACTAGCAGCAAGCTTGAGAGCCGAGATTGAGGCAATCGCCGTACTGCTTCCAAGGTCATAGGAAGACTGCGCAACGACTGGTACGACTGGTCCACTTGAAACATCATTCTGCAAAGAGGTGACTGGATACACTGCGGAATGAGTATTGGCAGTTGATACAGTGGTAACGGCTGCAGCGATGAACGTTGGGGTAACGATCAAACTAGAGGCAGATGTTTCCGGAACCTCTGAAGCAGAGTTAGCCGGTTGCGATGCTGCCGCATGGGGAGTTGGTGCGGCGTTCTCTGACTGGAGTGATACCGACTTTGCGTCACCAACTGAGTTAACCCCGCCATCCATCACAACAACCGGAAATACATCCACTGGATAGGTGGTAACGTTCCCTGCATCGTAGGATCCATCGGTATAATAAACAGGTGCATCATATGTAACGGTCACTGCCGGGCTGTTAGGATCAACCTGACCGTTTTCCGAGTAATAGGTGGTCAGATTAGTCACGCTTCCGTCAGCATTATTTGTGTGGTCAAACACAACAATGTCGCCATTGCCACCGTATTGATAGTTTTCCTGATAGAACCATTCACTACTCACACTGGGGGAAGCAACAATTTCTCCACTCGTTCCGAAATCGGTGTTAACCATACCGATGGAGGTGTAATCCACGATCACCGGCGTGTTGTTGCCATCGGTCGTGATGGCTTCGGCAAGAATGTCCCCATTGTTGAGTGTTGTAAAAGTTCCATTGAAGACCAACCCTTCGGGTGCCGTCAGAGATCCACTTCCTCCACCAAATGTCGTATCCAGTTGGCCCGAAGCTGTGAACTGCTGAAGAAAGACAGCATTCTCTCCGTTGCTTGTACCCTGCAACTGGATTGAACCATTTGCCAGTTGAGTGGCACTCAGCCAGATGGCTCCAGCGGGGCCGATCAGTTCGCCATTGTTGCCGAAGAGCGTGTTGATGGAACCGTCGGCATTGTAATCCACCAACACGGGGGTGTAGTTCCCATCAGTGCTCCAACCTGAATCCAAGGAGGTTCCATCCTGGAGAGTCTGGAAACCTCCATCGAGAGTGAAGCCGACAGGAGCGGTCAAAGTCGTTCCGTTGTATCCACTGCCAGTAATTGGAGGAAGAGGAACGGGGTCAATGATTGGCAAAGGATCTACCGGAATAGGATCAACAGCGATCGGGTCAGGAATGATCGTGGTCGCAACTGCTGGATTGGAGGGGTCGAGTTGACCAGTGGTCGTATAGTACGTGTCGACTTCCGAGATCGAGCCATCGGCCTGATTGGCGAATTGCTTGAAGACGATCTCTCCCGAGTTGG
>CAIKYN010000229.1 GCA_903831635.1 uncultured Spartobacteria bacterium | reverse complement strand
CCTTGATCGGGGTCTCCTTCTCCTGAAGGAAACGCACATCCTCGTCATTCACGAAGATGTTCACGAAGCGGCGGATGGTTCCATTCTCGTCAACGATACGCTCGCCAAGGCCGGGGAAGGTGGCGTTGAGCTCATCCAGAACGGCGCCGAGGGTGGCGCCGGAGGCTACGACCTCCTCCTGATTGTTGGTGAGTTTGCGAAGCGGGGTGGGGATGCGGACGGTGGGCATGGGAATTAGGGAATGGGGTTTCGGGGATTGATGATGAGGAGCAAAGGTTAGGATTTGATCGCAACTTCGTCGGCGACAAGGGCTTCAAATTCACGGAGGCTGGCGCCGATGACGCGGGGCTCGCCGACCTTGCCAACAATCGCCTCCTGGGTCTTGAGACCATGGCCTGTGATGCAGAGGACGGCGCTTTCATCCTTGGGGATTTTGCCTGTTTCGATGAGCTTCTTAGCGCAGGCCACGGTGACGCCACCAGCAGTTTCGGCAAAAATGCCGGTCGTCTCGGCAAGGAGTTTGATCCCCTCGACGATCTCGTCATCACTGCAATCCTCACAGCTGCCACCCGTCTCCTTCATGCTGCGGATGGCATAGTAACCATCCGCGGGGGTTCCAATCGCAAGTGACTTCGCGATGGTGTCGGGATTTTGAACAGGCTTCACCATTTCGGTGCCGGCCTTGAAAGCGGTACTGATCGGCGAGCATCCGGAAGCCTGCGCCCCATGGATCGTGAACGCACTCTTCTCGACGATGCCGAGATCAATGAACTCCTTGTAGGCCTTGTGAATCTTGGTCAGCAGTGATCCGGAGGCCATGCAGGCCACGGTATGTCTGGGGAGTTTCCATCCGAGCTGCTCGGCGATCTCGAAGCCCATGGTCTTCGAGCCCTCTGCGTAGTACGGGCGGAGATTCACATTCACAAAGCCCCAGCCGTACTTGCCGGCGATCTCGGAGCAGAGACGATTCACCTGATCGTAGGGGCCCTTGATCCCGATGACATTGGTGCCGTAGACGAGGGAGCCGAGCACCTTCCCCTGCTCGAGGTTGGAGGGGATCAGCACATAGCTTTTTAGTCCCGCATTGGCGGCGTTGGCAGCGACGGAGTTGGCCAGATTGCCCGTGGAGGCGCAGGCGACCACCTCGAATCCGAGCTCGCGGGCGCGGCTTAATGCCACGGAGACCACGCGGTCCTTGAAGGAGAGCGTGGGGTAATTGACCGAGTCGTTTTTGATCCAGAGCTCGCGGATCCCGAGGGCCTTGGCAAGGCGGTCGGCCTTTACCAGCGGGGTAAAACCCACCTGCGTGCCAACGGTCGGCTCACCATCGATCGGCAGCAGTTCCCGATAGCGCCACATCGTCTGCGGACGGGACTCGATCAGCTCGCGGGTCAGGACACTGCGGATCGCATCGTAGTCGTAGGCGGCCTCCAGAGGGCCGAAGTCGAATTCGCAGATATGGATCGCCTCTTTCTCGTAGAGTCGTCCGCATTCACGGCATTTCAGATTATTGAAAAAGGTTTTTTTGGACATGGGATCTCGGTCGGTTGTGTTCCCATCAAGAGTGCCGAGGAGACCTGGTGCCGGATCCCTGCGGATCATCGGCGCTGCCAAGTATCTCATCTTTTCCCCGATTGCTCGGAGCTGGATTTGGCACCTGGGCCTACGAAATACCTCGCAGCGGTTGCCGTGACATCAGCGGGCCAGTCCCTCCGTCACTCTTGATAAGATTGAGCGCCGAATATCAACCTGAGACCGCTTGCGGTCAAGGGAACTTTTTTCCCATTGGGGATAAGTATTTTGAACAACCGAGGGGGAGACGCATGACTAACTATCAAGAGTAAAAATACCATGAAAACACACCTCCTCGCCCTTCTAACTGCCGCTATGCTGGCCATCCCTCCAGCTGAGGCAGCCGTCACCGGAACCTTCCAAGTCACCTCCACTTGGAACGGCGGTTATATCGCCAACCTCGTCCTCGCCAATTCCAGCAACGCAGGCGTCACCAACTGGAACGTCAACCTCTCCACTCCTGACCAAGTCACCAGCGCATGGAATGGAACGGCAAGTTCGATTTCGGGAGGATACTCCATCATGCCGGCCTCATGGACCGCGACTATCCCCGCCAAGGGAACGGTAACGATAGGGCTTCAGCTCAATGCGATCGCCACAAACCCGACCAAGCCCTCCAAATTGACCTTCAACGGCACCAGCGTGCCTCTGTCCGTCATTCTTCCCGGAGCAACACCCACTCCGACCCCTTCGCCAACCCCCGTACCTACGGCAACACCCAAACCTTCACCAACCCCTACACCGACTCCCTCTCCATCTCCAACGGCGACTCCGAAGCCAACGCCCACACCCACACCGGTCCCCACGTCGACACCCAATCCCACTCCCGGAATTACTGCTCTGACAGGTCTCTTTCAGGTGACCTCCGTGTGGGATACCGGGTACAACGCCAATCTGATCATCAACAATGTGGGCACATCCGCCCTTGCCAGCTGGAGCGCCGCTCTCTCGGATACCGACACTGTCGCCTCCATCTGGAACGCAACCAGCACCTCGGTGACGGGCGGCTATCAGATCATCCCGGCCTCGTGGAATGCATCGATCCCTGCGGGGGGAT